>NZ_JBRILQ010000113.1:0-503 GCF_052977045.1 Shewanella sp. 125m-7 | reverse complement strand
GTAAGAAGACGGGTACACGATCTACCAGTTAGTGGACGTCCTTGTAGCATCGAAGTCGAACTTGCTCAGACCAGAGATAAAGACGGAAGAAGGTTAATTGAGGCGACTGAATACGTTGCCAAAGGAGCGCGATATACCATTCGCTTCTGTCAGTTCATCAGTGGATTATGCCGGTACATGAGTATTCACGCAGTGTCTCAACATCTAGGCATTCGTTGGGAAACGGTAAAAAACATTGATAAGGAATATCTACATTCAACTCTGCCAGGCTTGGAGCCCGCGAAGCTTAACAACTTAATCCATATTGGCGTTGATGAGGTGGCCCGAGCTAAAGGGCATGACTACATGACCGTGGTATATGATTTGGTTTCTGGTCATTTAATTTGGGTCGAACACGGTAGAAAAGCAGCAGTCCTTATTTCGTTCTTCGAGCAATTATCAACCGCGACGAGAGACGGTATTAAAGCGGTTTCAATGGATATGGGTCAGCCTTATCAATCCGC
>NZ_JBRILQ010000112.1:0-505 GCF_052977045.1 Shewanella sp. 125m-7 | reverse complement strand
AAATCTGAGCGTAACGGTTTGTAAAAGTGCAATCAATTAAGGTTCGCTGCTCGATTAGCAGATGATTAACAGACATAAAAAGCGTGAGAGAACTTAAGTTCACTCACGCTTTTTATGGACGGTTTTTAATAGACGCTTGGTAATAGCTTTGGGGTTAGCTTAATTCAGATGCTAACCATTCGGCATCAGACTTAACCCAAGAATAGGTGAGTCTTGCCAAAGCTTGATAGAAGTTACCATGATCAACTTCGGTGACTTTAGCCACAAAGTTATTTAGCCAATTAGCTAAGTTGTCTTGAATAAAGCTGAGCTGAGCAGCGTCATCACTATGGGTACAAAGGTGAGCGACATAAGCCAAGATCACCGCAAGGTGATCGGCAGGCTCTGGAAACTCGCTTTGTACTTGTAGCTGACTCTGCTTCAAAAACTCACTCATCTGCTGATGCTGCTCACCAAAGAGCAGTGGCTCATCGCCTTTTCTTGCTGGCTTGTTGTCTAAATACAA
>NZ_JBRILQ010000111.1:0-510 GCF_052977045.1 Shewanella sp. 125m-7 | reverse complement strand
GTCTCCCCCCGATGCCGACCCAATGACGATTCAAGCGGCAAAAGACGCCATGAAGATCACTTTCTTCCACTGGGGTATTCATGCTTGGGCAATTTATGCGGTTGTTGCATTGAGTTTGGCGTACTTTTCATATCGACATAAGCTTCCTCTACTGCCACGAAGTGCATTGTATCCGCTGATTGGTGACAAGATTTATGGTCCAATTGGTCATGCTGTAGATACTTTTGCGGTGCTAGGTACCATGTTCGGTGTGGCTACATCACTTGGTTTTGGTGTATTACAGTTAAACTCAGGCCTTAATTACTTACTCGATGTGCCGGTTAATAGCACTGTGCAAGTGGCTTTGATTATCGGTGTATGTCTGATTGCGACGGTTTCGGTGTTTTCAGGTTTAGACAAAGGCGTTAAACGTTTAAGTGAGCTCAACCTAGTGCTTGCGGTATTGTTACTCCTATGTGTATTACTATTTGGCTCTACAGTTGAGCTACTGCAAGCATTTGTACAAAACAC
>NZ_JBRILQ010000110.1:0-511 GCF_052977045.1 Shewanella sp. 125m-7 | reverse complement strand
AGAAGTGAAACGCAATATCGCCGATGGTAGTGTGGGGTCTCCCCATGTGAGAGTAGGTCATTTCCAGGCGCCTATTTTACTCGTTAAGAGTAGTCGAAAAGCCACCTTATTAAGGTGGCTTTTTTGCGTTTGGGTTTTATAAGTTTTCAACGTTGCTTTCCATGGCCAATTTCAATGCAGCAGGTGGCTTTTCCACTTAAGCACGTACGTGCAATGCCTACTCCCGATGTCGAGTAGATTATTGCTCCTGCATAATCGACACTTCCGTCATCCATGACGGTCGCCCGCCGCTGAGCTTGGCCAGAAACTGCATCCATGAGTTTCTGGCATTCGGCACATCCATGTGCCTTGCTCCCCAGCTTGCAGGCCGTTATATTGCTCCTGCAATAACCGCATTTCCGCCATCTGATGTTTAGGATTAACAAATGCCTTGGTGGCATGGATAATGGAATGGACCCATCCACTTTTAATCGGCCTCACAATGGGCCACGATGTAGTTGCTTAAACTCAT
>NZ_JBRILQ010000109.1:0-546 GCF_052977045.1 Shewanella sp. 125m-7 | reverse complement strand
GGCTCTTCTCCGCTTACATGAGCTTGATATTTGGATAAAAGGTTGAATGGGTATCAGGGACTGATGTTTGTCTGATCTTGAGTTTGAAGTATTCAATGTCTCGGATCCCTCTAGCTCTTCGCCTGAGTAAACCAATAGAGACATTCCCAGCTTCAACTCGAGCATTGGTTAATCTATATTTTGCGTAATTGCAGATGCCGACTTTTCTATCCAATAGTGCGTCTGCATAATTACACAACGACAATATCCTCGTAGACCTAGCAAGACCGCACCAAGCTTCAAGTGCCATTACCATCGACTTGTAACACGCTTCATCCCATATCGCTTGTAACTGCTCTTTCAGCATATAAACAATGCAGAGAGTCTTGTTACTCTCGAGTAAGTCACCAAGCCTATCTGACTGCCTATCATCCAGTTTATGGGCGTTTTTCAGCAAGAGGAACAACGTTCCTTTGAGCATCTTTTTCTCTTCATGAGAACCATTTCGAAAGGCTTTGGAACGCTCTTTTTTGATTAGCAGGCCGTAGTTTTGCATCACATGAAATC
>NZ_JBRILQ010000108.1:0-546 GCF_052977045.1 Shewanella sp. 125m-7 | reverse complement strand
TAGCAAGCGGTAGAGGAGCGTTCTGTAAGCCGTTGAAGGTGAAGGGGTAACCCACGCTGGAGGTATCAGAAGTGCGAATGCTGACATGAGTAACGATAAAGGGGGTGAAAAACCCCCTCGCCGAAAGACCAAGGGTTCCTGTCCAACGTTAATCGGGGCAGGGTGAGTCGACCCCTAAGGCGAGGCCGAAAGGCGTAGTCGATGGGAAACGGGTTAATATTCCCGTACTTCTGCTAACTGCGATGGAGAGACGGAGAAGGCTAGGCTAGCGCGGCGTTGGTTGTCCGCGTTTAAGGTTGTAGGTTGTGTTCTTAGGCAAATCCGGGAACACGCATTAAATTGCAAGACTGAGAACTGATGACGAGTCACTAAGGTGATGAAGTAGTTGATGCCATGCTTCCAGGAAAATCTTCTAAGCTTCAGGTTAGCAGGAATCGTACCCCAAACCGACACAGGTGGTCGGGTAGAGAATACTAAGGCGCTTGAGAGAACTCGGCTGAAGGAACTAGGCAAAATGGTACCGTAACTTCGGGAGAAGGTACGCTC
>NZ_JBRILQ010000107.1:0-580 GCF_052977045.1 Shewanella sp. 125m-7 | reverse complement strand
TCCCGAAGGCACTAAGCTATCTCTAGCGAATTCTCTGGATGTCAAGAGTAGGTAAGGTTCTTCGCGTTGCATCGAATTAAACCACATGCTCCACCGCTTGTGCGGGCCCCCGTCAATTCATTTGAGTTTTAACCTTGCGGCCGTACTCCCCAGGCGGTCTACTTAATGCGTTAGCTTGGGAGCCCAGTGCTCAAGGCACCAAACTCCGAGTAGACATCGTTTACGGCGTGGACTACCAGGGTATCTAATCCTGTTTGCTCCCCACGCTTTCGTACATGAGCGTCAGTCTTTGTCCAGGGGGCCGCCTTCGCCACCGGTATTCCTTCAGATCTCTACGCATTTCACCGCTACACCTGAAATTCTACCCCCCTCTACAAGACTCTAGTCTGTCAGTTCAAAATGCAGTTCCCAGGTTGAGCCCGGGGCTTTCACATCTTGCTTAACAAACCGCCTGCGTACGCTTTACGCCCAGTAATTCCGATTAACGCTTGCACCCCTCGTATTACCGCGGCTGCTGGCACGAAGTTAGCCGGTGCTTCTTCTGCGAGTAACGTCACACCCAAACGCTATTAACGCTTGA
>NZ_JBRILQ010000106.1:0-581 GCF_052977045.1 Shewanella sp. 125m-7 | reverse complement strand
GAAGGCGCTCAAGTATTAATTAACGTCGCCAGCAATGACTCTGACAGTGAAAGTGGACTGAACTTAGCCAGTATCGTCATCGTGAGCCAACCGGCTAACGGCACGATTACCGTCAATGATGATGGCACCGTCACCTATCACCATGATGGCAGCGAAACCACTGATGATGTCTTCACTTACACCATCAACGATGCTGAAGGCAACGTCTCCGAGCCGATCACCGTCAACGTCGATGTCAATGCCATCGATGATACTGCGCCGATTGGGAAAGACGATAACGCTGAAGTCGATGAAGGCGCTCAAGTATTAATTAACGTCGCCAGCAATGACTCTGACAGTGAAAGTGGACTGAACTTAGCCAGTATCGTCATCGTGAGCCAACCGGCTAACGGCACGATTACCGTCAATGATGATGGCACCGTCACCTATCACCATGATGGCAGCGAAACCACTGATGATGTCTTCACTTACACCATCAACGATGCTGAAGGCAACGTCTCCGAGCCGATCACCGTCAACGTCGATGTCAATGCCATCGATGATACTGCGCCGATTGGGAAAGACGATAACGCTGAAGTCGA
>NZ_JBRILQ010000105.1:0-715 GCF_052977045.1 Shewanella sp. 125m-7 | reverse complement strand
CATTAGCTCAGTTGGTAGAGCGATACCTTGCCAAGGTATAGGTCATCGGTTCGAACCCGATATGTCGCTCCAATTTAAAAGATTGTGCGACATTAGCTCAGTTGACTCTTTGTTTAGAGCAAAAGGGCGATACCTTGCAAAGGTATAAGTCATCGGTTATTTATTTCGAACCCGATATGTCGCTCCAATTTAAAGATTGTGCGACATTAGCTCAGTTGACTCTTTGTTTAGAGCAAAAGGGCGATACCTTGCAAAGGTATAGGTCATCGGTTATTTATTTCGAACCCGATATGTCGCTCCAAATTAAAAAGATTTATGCGACATTAGCTCAGTTGACTCTTTGATGAGAGCAAAGGGCGATACATTACCAAGGTATCAGTCATCGGTTGTTTGTTTCAAAGCCGATATGTCGTTTCAATCGAATACAGTTTTACGCGACATTAGCTCAGTTGGTAGAGCGATACCTTGCCAAGGTATAGGT
This sequence comes from Shewanella sp. 125m-7, assembly GCF_052977045.1. Classification (NCBI taxonomy): domain Bacteria; kingdom Pseudomonadati; phylum Pseudomonadota; class Gammaproteobacteria; order Alteromonadales; family Shewanellaceae; genus Shewanella; species Shewanella sp. 125m-7. The sequence continues at coordinate 234 of NZ_JBRILQ010000105.1, read as the reverse complement.
CATCGGTTCGAACCCGATATGTCGCTCCAAATTAAAAAGATTTATGCGACATTAGCTCAGTTGACTCTTTGATGAGAGCAAAAGGCGATACATTACCAAGGTATCAGTCATCGGTTGTTTGTTTCAAAGCCGATATGTCGTTTCAATCGAATACAGTTTTACGCGACATTAGCTCAGTTGGTAGAGCGATACCTTGCCAAGGTATAGGTCATCGGTTCGAACCCGATATGTCGC
>NZ_JBRILQ010000104.1:0-761 GCF_052977045.1 Shewanella sp. 125m-7 | reverse complement strand
AGAAGAAGAAAAAGAGTTGCCTCGAGTGATTAATCACTAATTTTATGGCCTCTGCTCAAAAAAGCGTGCTCAGCACTAATGCCGATCATTTAGCAGTTTATTGATCGGTTGACCGATCTTTATAAGATGGCAAAATCCGAGTGTTTTTAAACACTCGGATTTTTTTATGGACGTATCTCAAGCACTTAATATCATCAATGATTGGAAGCCGAATAATATTGAAACGTTGGCTGACTTACTTCCTCTAGAGCTTATTGATGAAGCCTATTCTCTGACTGCCACTGTGACCATGCGTAAACGCAAATTAACTTTGGAATCCATGGTATGGTTACTCGTCGGTATGGCTATTTATAATGATAAGCCCATGAAAGACCTAGTTAATCAACTTGATATTGTTGATAGAACAGGGAAAGCATTTGTCGCACCAAGTGCATTAACTCAACGCCGCAAAACACTTGGTCAGGCAGCAATGAAGGCCGTATTTCAACGAATGACTTCGTCTTGGCTAGCCAGCGCTCATTTGCCTCATTGGAATGGGCTAACGCTCTTGGGGGTTGATGGTGTGGTTTGGCGAGCCCCAGATAGCCCAAAGAATAATGAAGCATTTTCACGTCAAAAAAATACGCAATATCCGCAAGTAAGAATGGTTTGTCAGATGGAATTAAGCAGTCACTTGATTACAGGAAGTGCTTTTGATGACTATAACGTCAATGAAATGATACTTGCGGAGCAATTGATAGAAACCACGCCTAATCATAGTG
>NZ_JBRILQ010000103.1:0-813 GCF_052977045.1 Shewanella sp. 125m-7 | reverse complement strand
GAATACGTTCCCGGGCCTTGTACACACCGCCCGTCACACCATGGGAGTGGGCTGCACCAGAAGTAGATAGCTTAACCCTTCGGGGAGGGCGTTTACCACGGTGTGGTTCATGACTGGGGTGAAGTCGTAACAAGGTAGCCCTAGGGGAACCTGGGGCTGGATCACCTCCTTACCTATACGACTAACTTAATCGTTGTTGAGTGTTCACACAGATTGCTTGTTTGTCTCTACTCTTAATTGGGTGAGATGAGCGACAAAATATCCTACCTTGTTGTAGTTGATATCGTTCTTTAAAAATTTGGAAAGCTGATAGTGTTAATCTGAAAGGGATAACGACTACGATTTATCGTGTTGTTATTAATAGGATTAATGCGAAATTAAAAAAATGAGTTCTAAAAACACTTAACATTAAGTGTCTTAGCTCGTTGTTTAACATTAACGTGTTGGATGATGAGATAAAAATTCTAATTTTGGCGAAAGTAGAAACCATTAGTTACAGTACGGCTGTTGTGAGCTTACCCGCTCAGAACAACGGATAATCTCCTAGAGACTTATTTGGGTTGTATGGTTAAGTGACTAAGCGTATATGGTGGATGCCTTGGCAGTCAGAGGCGATGAAGGACGTAGTAACTTGCGAAAAGCGTTGGCGAGCTAGTAACAAGCATTTGAGCTAACGATGTCCGAATGGGGAAACCCACATGCATAAGCATGTATCACAACATGAATACATAGTGTTGTGAGGCGAACCCGGGGAACTGAAACATCTAAGTACCCGGAGGAAAAGAAATCAACCGAGATTCCCCTAGTAGCGGC
>NZ_JBRILQ010000102.1:0-948 GCF_052977045.1 Shewanella sp. 125m-7 | reverse complement strand
TTGTTAGTGCTTCTGTAATACTTTGCTAGATAATAACTCAATCTGTTTAACCACTGCTTGTGGCTCTACAAAAAATATATCATGCTCACTCGTTTTTGAGTAAACAATAGTTGTATCCGTGGACATACCAGTATGCATATTTTCAATTGCTAATTTATACATAGCAGCCATCCTAAACCACACATCTGGATGCCAATCTTTTGATGGTTTACTACCTATACTGTGACCATCTTTAGCCCACAGTAGAACAAAAGGTACACTACCAAATTTACTTGTTTTTTTTAATTCAAGTTCATTTTCTTTAAGGTCAATCATAAACGGATTGTAAGTAGTATTTTTAGGGTTATTAAATACCTCCAATTCCAACAGTCTTTGTTCATTAATTGATTCAGAGTAGTCTTCTAAGTCAGGTTTCCATTTGGCGACCATATTATAATCTTGTCCGTATTGTGAAGGGTCAACTAATAATATTCCCTTTACTTCGTCTGGAAATAGACCATTGTAGAATCTAACGGGGTAAGAGCCTTTTGAGTGACCTACCATGATATATGGTGGTTTGACACCTGCGTTAGTGAGTAATTTTTTTAGCCTAACTGCTGAATTTTTGTAATTATACGGTTCTGTTATGCGATCACTTTTTCCCATGCCTGCTCTGTCATAAACGCAAATTCTGTGTTTACTTTTGACATCATTAATAACCTGGTTCCATTTACCCTGAGATCCATATCCGTTATAACCAGAATTCACTACTATGGATATTGCCGTTGGGCTCCCATAGCATTCAATATGTAGACTCAAATCCCCAGCACTAAACTTTCCACTTAATTCAGGTGTACTTTCTTTCGCAGTAGCCACTGAAGTAGTTAAATAAATAATAGAAAGAAAACTAAATAATAATTTCATCCTTAAAACCTTATATTGACTCAAAACTTGTGTGAAGCACTAACG
>NZ_JBRILQ010000101.1:0-990 GCF_052977045.1 Shewanella sp. 125m-7 | reverse complement strand
GTGAGGCGAACCCGGGGAACTGAAACATCTAAGTACCCGGAGGAAAAGAAATCAACCGAGATTCCCCTAGTAGCGGCGAGCGAACGGGGATTAGCCCTTAAGCGTAGAGGGTGTTAGTGGAATGTGTTGGAAAGCACAGCGGCACAGGGTGATAGCCCCGTACATGAAAACTAACTTTACGTGAAAACGAGTAGGACGGGACACGTGACATCCTGTTTGAACATGGGGGGACCATCCTCCAAGGCTAAATACTCCTGACTGACCGATAGTGAACCAGTACCGTGAGGGAAAGGCGAAAAGAACCCCTGTGAGGGGAGTGAAATAGAACCTGAAACCGTATACGTACAAGCAGTGGGAGCGGTTCTTGAGACCGTGACTGCGTACCTTTTGTATAATGGGTCAGCGACTTACATTTTGTAGCAAGGTTAAGCGAATAGCGGAGCCGTAGGGAAACCGAGTGTTAACTGCGCGTTTAGTTGCAAGGTGTAGACCCGAAACCGAGTGATCTAGCCATGGGCAGGTTGAAGATTGAGTAACATCAATTGGAGGACCGAACACACGTATGTTGAAAAATGCGGTGATGACTTGTGGCTGGGGGTGAAAGGCCAATCAAACTCGGAGATATCTGGTTCTCCTCGAAAGCTATTTAGGTAGCGCCTCGTACGAATACCATTGGGGGTAGAGCACTGTTAAGGCTAGGGGGTCATCCCGACTTACCAACCCTTTGCAAACTCCGAATACCAATGAGTACTATACGGGAGACACACGGCGGGTGCTAACGTCCGTCGTGAAAAGGGAAACAACCCAGACCATCAGCTAAGGTCCCAAAGTTATTGCTAAGTGGGAAACGATGTGGGAAGGCTTAGACAGCTAGGATGTTGGCTTAGAAGCAGCCATCATTTAAAGAAAGCGTAATAGCTCACTAGTCGAGTCGGCCTGCGCGGAAGATTTAACGGGGCTAAGCAATACACCGAAGCTATGGGTTTGCTA
>NZ_JBRILQ010000100.1:0-1036 GCF_052977045.1 Shewanella sp. 125m-7 | reverse complement strand
GTGAAGAGCCTGTTGGCCTACTTTTACGAATCGATAATTAATAATCACGAATTACTTTCGATTCAACATCAATACCAATGCTCACTTTGCTCATTCCTGTGCGCGTTTATCCAGCAACACTCTGGTAGAGTGCTTATAAATCAATAGCTTTTCTTCAGTAAAAATTAAATAATAGGTTTATTAAATGTGCATGCGTGTTTTGCCAAATAAACGCGCATGCGCACTATACAAATGTTGAACTAAGCCGCTGCGCGGAGCCCAAAGCTAACTCACTGTTCCACACTTACCTCTAGGGAATATCCCCGCTTAGGAGGTATGTCATGCAACAACTACTGCAACAATTCAACGAAGAAATCACCCTCCGGGGTTACTCGGAGCGAACTCGGCACTCTTATCTGTACGCCATAAATCAACTGTATAAGTATTTTGGGCAAGATTTAGAGAATATTGCGGATAAACAATTGGAAGCTTACTTCCGCTACTTGAACCTCGAAAAACACCACTGTAGAGCGACGTTGAAACTCCATCTCAATGGGATCCATTTTTTCTTTGAGCACGTTTTGCACCGTCATTTTACTATCTCAATCAGCTTGCCTAAACATCAACATAAATTGCCACAACTACTCAATGCGCAAGATATTTCAGCTTTAATTTACTATTGTAAAACCAACAAGCTACGAGCAATGGTGGCGTTGTGCTACGGCTGTGGACTACGTGTTAGTGAGCTGACCCATGTGCAAGTCAGTGATATAGATGGTCAGCGGCAACTATTAACAGTTCGCCAAGGTAAAGGGGCCAAAGATCGACAGGTGATCATCTCAACTTCATTACTGTTGTTCATGCGCCAATACTGGCTGCAATACCGACCAGAAAAATGGTTATTTAGTTCTTGTTATCATGGTGTTTGTTACCCACTACATGAGTCCACATTTCGCAAAGCATTAGCTAGCGCCGCCCGTTTATCTGGAATAACAAAACCCTGTAGCCCACACAGTCTACGGCATGCCTACGCGACTCATCAACTGCAAGCGGGTAT
>NZ_JBRILQ010000098.1:0-1049 GCF_052977045.1 Shewanella sp. 125m-7 | reverse complement strand
GCCACGTTCAACCTAGAAGTGCACCACCTATACTTTTTTAAAAGATTAGGAGGGGATTATGGGACAGCAATATAACCACTTAACAGAGTGGGAACGTAAAAGGTTATTTGAGTGGTATCACTACCAAAAGAAGTCCATGCGCGAAATAGGAAGGCTATTAGATCGCTCACACTCAACAATTAGTCGTGAGATTGACCGTAATATGTCAACTCATTATGTACCCACTTACTACCCTAATCCTGCTCATAGAGCCTATAAGTCAAGGATGAGAAGGAGAGTCACGCGAGAGCGGTTAAAGTGTAGTGAAACGAGGAATTACGTCGTAAATAAACTACGCATAGGTTGGACTCCAGAGCTAATCTCTGGACGGCTGAAGCTTAAATCTGAGGCTCCATATGCCTGCCACGAGTCAATTTATCAGTTTATTTACCATCAGGCCCCAGAACTAATTAGCCACCTACCCAGGAAGCATAAGAGGCGTCGTAAAAAATATCCAGCACGAAAGTATGTTAGAAAAGCAACTTTAAAAACCAGCATCTTAGAGAGACCTATTGAAGTTGATAATAGAACTGAAGTCGGACATTGGGAAAGCGATTCAGTGGAGTCAAAGGGACGTAAATTGGCATTGAACGTTTTAGTTGAAAGGGTTTCCAGGTTAGCTCACATCACCAAGCTGAGTTCAAAAAAAGCAATCGTAACGAAAAATGCAATTATCAAAAAACTCTCAGAACACCCACCTGGACTAGTTAATTCAATAACTTACGACAATGGAGTCGAGAATGCACATCATCTAGTTGTGAATGAGTATCTAGACTGTAAATCTTACTTCTGCCAGCCATACCATAGCTGGGAAAAAGGTGCGGTAGAGCAGATTAACGGACTAATACGTCGATATTTACCTAAGGGAACTGACTTTGAAACGATCACTGAAAATCAAATTTTGAAAATTGAAAATGCACTAAACTCAAGGCCAAGAAAGTGTCTTAATTACAAGACACCTTTTGAAACCTATACTGAAATGAGTGGTGCACTTCTACTTTGAATAAGGG
>NZ_JBRILQ010000097.1:0-1055 GCF_052977045.1 Shewanella sp. 125m-7 | reverse complement strand
AATAAAAAAGGCAGCCTAAGCTGCCTTTTTCAGTATCGAGTTAAGACGATTGCTAATTAAGCAACGATCTCAGCTACAACACCAGCACCAACTGTACGGCCACCTTCACGGATAGCGAAGCGTAAACCTTCGTCCATCGCGATTGGAGCAATAAGAGTTACTGTCATAGATACGTTGTCACCAGGCATTACCATCTCTACGCCTTCTGGCAATTCGATAGTACCGGTTACGTCTGTTGTACGGAAGTAGAACTGTGGACGGTAACCTTTGAAGAATGGAGTGTGACGTCCGCCTTCTTCTTTAGACAGAACATAGATTTCTGACTTGAAAGTAGTGTGTGGAGTGATTGAACCAGGTGCAGCCAATACTTGACCACGTTCAACGTCTTCACGCTTGATACCACGTAGAAGAACACCACAGTTCTCGCCAGCACGACCTTCGTCAAGAAGCTTACGGAACATTTCAACACCAGTACAAGTAGACTTAGTTGTATCTTTGATACCAACGATTTCTACTTCTTCACCAACTTTGATGATACCGCGCTCTACACGACCAGTAACAACAGTACCACGACCAGCGATTGAGAAAACATCTTCGATTGGAAGAATGAATGCACCATCGATAGCACGCTCTGGCTCTGGAATATAAGTATCTAGTGCTTCTGCAAGCTCAATGATCTTAGCTTCCCACTCTGGCTCGCCTTCAAGGGCTTTAAGCGCAGAACCTTGGATAACTGGTAGGTCATCACCTGGGAAGTCATATTCAGAAAGAAGTTCACGAACTTCCATTTCTACTAGCTCAAGAAGCTCTTCGTCATCAACCATGTCACACTTGTTCATGAATACGATGATGAATGGTACGCCAACCTGACGTGAAAGCAGGATGTGCTCACGTGTTTGTGGCATTGGACCATCTGTAGAAGCAACTACTAGAATCGCGCCGTCCATCTGTGCAGCACCAGTGATCATGTTTTTAACATAATCGGCGTGACCAGGACAATCTACGTGTGCATAGTGACGTGCAGGAGTGTCATATTCGATGTGAGAAGTATTAAT
>NZ_JBRILQ010000096.1:0-1063 GCF_052977045.1 Shewanella sp. 125m-7 | reverse complement strand
GCTATAAAAGGTGTTGTTTCAACGCCGTGCCAGTGAGCGATGCTTTATTGCAAGATCACTCGCATGACTGCAGCTGTAGTTAAACGCTAAACGCCAAAAAGCTAAAAGGCCAAAACCTTAAATCCCAAAAGATAGTCTGGGTCGTGTTTATCAGCTCGGTCCCCCTGCAGTAAACACTGCGGAGCTAAGAGCAATTTTATTCGGCTAGGGGCTGTTTTAATGGCTGATTTTTGCGCATACTTATTGCACATTCAAGTTATGTTTGCTGCATAACTTGGTTCGACAAAAACCAATGAGGATAGCGCATGGATAACGCAACAATTTGGGAATGGGTCGGGTATCTAGCGTCGGTTGTCGTCGCGATATCGCTAATGATGTCAAACATCAAAAAGCTTCGTTGGTGGAACCTTATCGGAGCGGCGTTATTTGTAGCCTATGGTTTAGCTATTGATGCAATTCCGGTGGCATTGGTTAACTTCTTTATTGTGCTTATCGACGCCTACTATTTGGTGAAGTTGTACAAAGCTGATTCACATATAAAAGACTCTACAGAGCTCTAATTTACAGAGCTTTAATTGACAGAGTTTTAAAATAGCTTTGATACACTAATACACAGTTCATCGAGGAGGAAATAAGCTATTTTCCTCCATTATTACAAATGTAAATCACGTTAAAACGCTTAATTTAAACCACTTCTACTGTTTTTTATCAGCTTAAAGCGCCATTGTTAGCATTTAACGCTTACATCTTTGCTACCAGGTAGTGATTAAATCTAAACATTTCATTTATTGATTAGTATCAATGTTGTTATTCATTTTCAACATTACTCTGCAACGCCTTAATTCAATTGCAGTTTACTCCTGTCTAAATTTTTCCATTTATATTGTTTTAGTTACCCATTCTTAATCTGCTATTTGATTTAAGGCTATCTGTTTTAATCGTTTTAATATTTTTAGTTGTGAGCCTATTATCTGTTCATCGACATACGGCATATATGGACCCATCCAGTTTGCAAGATGTTTGATATCAATTTTGAGAAGAGTTCATTGCACCCATATATTCG
>NZ_JBRILQ010000095.1:0-1224 GCF_052977045.1 Shewanella sp. 125m-7 | reverse complement strand
GGCAAAGGTTTTAAGTAGAACAGTCTGACTGTCTCATCATCAATTCAATTATCTTGGCAACTTGGTGGTTGGTAAAACTTATTGTTAAAACATTAACTATTACTTTGTGCTTTTATACTACGATACGGTATTCATCTTCTCTTGCAGCTATAACCCACGCTATCCGCGCAAGCTTGTTAGCGACAGCAACACAAGCTCGGTTAAAACCTCTTCTTTCTGCAAGCACCACGGCCCAACGACTAAACCTATCCGTTTTATTGGAACTATGCTGCAAGACCGCTCTTGCACCATGGATAAACAGTGTTCGTAGATAAGCGTTTCCTCGCTTGCTAATGCCAAGCAAATTATCTTTCCCACCACTACTATGTTGCTTTGGCACTAGGCCACACCAAGCAGAAAAGTGCCTACCATTGTTAAAGTCTTTGCCGTCACCGACAGCCGCATAAAATGCGGTTGCAGTGACAGGGCCAATACCAGGGACACTTTCTAAACGCTGGCATACTTGATTGTTCTTAGTCTCTTGTTGCACTTGAGTGTCACAGCTTTTAAGTCTTTCCTCGATACCTTTAAATTCTTCATACAGTTGATAGAAAATACTTCTGCCTTTGGCAGTTAATTCATTATCGGCATTTTCTAAAATATCGGGCAGTTTTGACCTAAAAGACGCTTTGCCTTTTGTGATGACAATGCCGTATTCTGCGAGCATTCCTCTGACCTGATTAACCAGCGCGGTAGACTGTTTGTTCAGCCTCTCTCTCATCCTATGTAGCATCTGTACATCTTGTTGTTCAACAGGCTTAGGTTGTACAAAGCGCATGTTAGGACGTTGGGCCGCTTCTGCTATAGCGAGCGCATCGTTATAGTCATTCTTATTTCCCTGTCTGTACGGAACAACATACTGAGGCGCTATCAGCTTGACTTGATGGCCTACTTTCTTAAATTCTCTTGCCCAGTAATTTGCGCCACCACATGCCTCCATCACGACAAGGCAAGGCTCTATTTGAGCAAGAAAATGAATCAAGTCTTTGCGTTTTATCATCTTCTTTTTGATGAGCTTCCCCGCTTTGTTTACGCCAACAAAATGAAAAACAGACTTTGCGATATCAAGACCAATTGTAGTAATGTTCATAGTGGACCCGTCCTCTTCCTGATGAGTTTAAGCAACTACATCGTGGCCCATTGTGAGGCCGATTAAAAGTGGATGGGTCCATTCCATTATCCATG
>NZ_JBRILQ010000094.1:0-1248 GCF_052977045.1 Shewanella sp. 125m-7 | reverse complement strand
AGAAGTTTTTCAAGCGATGATTCTTTATACAAGTCACATCTAATAAAGCTTCTAAAGCGATTGTCACCTGAATCAAATCTCCTAAAAGTTTTAACTCTCTAACGCTGCTGCAAGTCCCGTGCTATCTAGCGTTTGCTAAGAGCGAATGGCCTGCTGTGCCGTGTCAGTGGATGCGCATTATAGGGAGATTTGAGATCAGCGCAAGGGGCATTATCAATTAAATTAGCAGAACCGAATCAAGCGCATAGTTATCAAACGATACGTGTAATAAACCGGCTAAAACAAAACGATTATTGAGAGTTATGGTCATAATGATAGCTGCGAGGGATGACTGTCTCAGCGTTATTCCCATCTTGTGTAGCTCAGTTACGTTGATAATAACTAGCTCAGTAAAAATGATGATGGCAATCCAATTGGCAAGACTATAGGTCAATGAAAACAAATAACGCAGTTAACCAACACAACTAACCAACTAAAAAAACTCTGCCCAGCTGGTAGAGAGCTTTTTCTTAACTGAAATAGCCCCCCCAAGTGGAGTCTATTTACCTTAATCGTAGCTTTTAGGCCAAGCGGCCGCGATCTATTAACGATAAACACTGGCAAACCACCTCACTTTTATATTTCCGTTTCTCTATATAAATAACCAAATTCAATGTAGCACCTCCCCCTTAATGTCATTCTTATGCTCAACCATTAACTAACATGGCCTACAAGAGCTCTGTAATTTAACCCTGAATATTAAGGAATAGATCGTAAGGAAAATCCGACTTCATTATTGGAACGTTCACCACCAACGATCTTGAAGCAACATTCAGCCAGAAAAAGCTGATAAATGCCAATAACCATATGGCGAGCGCTGTCGTCGCAGTCCACTTGTTTAGCCAAAATAATGAAGTAAAGAAACTGCATATAAGACAATTACGGTTCTACTAACCAGTCGTTAAAATATTGACTGCTCTATATTGATGCCGATGTCCCTGCTAGTAGCTAATTGTTACAAATTGCAGATGTAAAAAAGCCTATTGCGTGAGCAATGGGCTTTATCGGTTCGCGCAGCGAACACATGGGGGCGGAGAGGTTGCGTTTTATGTACGAAGTACATTGCAATTTTGTAGCGCGTAGCTGCAAGCTGCGGAGCAAGGCACATGGATGTGCCGAATGCCAGAATCGCATGGATGCAGTTTCTGGCCAAGCTTAGCGGCGGGCGACCGTCAAGGCCTTTCCTTGGCATCCATGCCACCAAGGCAT
>NZ_JBRILQ010000093.1:0-1332 GCF_052977045.1 Shewanella sp. 125m-7 | reverse complement strand
CTGACGAATCCCCACAAAAAGATAAACAGAAATAATGAGATAGGCAAAAATATGAGGAACATTCATGGCATTTGGTGATCAAATTTATCGCCAAACAAAAATTACCACGAGTAAATGCCATGAATGCAAAGCAAGTTTTATCAAAATGCCTTTCTCTTGTCACCCCATTAATGCACAAAACTCGACGACAGAGTTTGTTTTCTGCAATCGAAAGCTCTATGAATGGCGGTTCCCTATCAATCACTGGACTTGGTCGCGGAGTTGATAGTAATGCCTTGGAAAAACATAAGATTAAACGTGTAGACAGGCTTTGTAGTAACGCCAATTTACATCGTGATATCGAGTTCATTTATACCCGTATGGCTTACCTGTTAGTCGGGACAATGAAGCAGCCAATTATTCATATCGATTGGTCAGATCTTGATGACCGAAAGCAACACTTTCTCATCCGAGCATCCCTTGCAGCCCAGGGGCGGTCTTTAACACTCTACGAAGAGATACATCCACTTAATAAGAAAGAGAAGCCAAAAACGCACCTATTATTTATGACAAAATTAAAGGCTATGCTGCACAATGATTGCAAGCCTATCATCGTAACTGATGCTGGTTTTCGCATCCCTTGGTTTAAGCAAATCTTGTCACTTAATTGGGATTACGTGGGGCGTTTTAGAAATAGAACTCACTGCAGAAAAAGCGCGGTTCATCATTGGTATCCTGTCAAAAAACTTTACGCTCAAGCAAGCTCTATAGCCAAAAATATCGGCGTATACTTTTTAGGTGAACAGACTTCTTTCTGCTCTCGTTTAGTTATCTTCAAACGCGAGCCTAAAGGACGAAAAGATAGAACTGCAACAGGTGATAAAGCCAGGCGAAGTAAGCGGTCTCGTGCAAATGCAGAGCGAGAAAAAGAGCCTTGGTTACTAGCTACATCACTTTGTAACTCAAGTGCTACGGCTAAAAGAGTCGTTAAGATTTATGCGACAAGGATGCAGATAGAAGAAAGCTTTAGAGATGTTAAAACAGGGCTAAAAATGAATGATAGTGGTACTCGGAACTCGAGCAGGCTAAGTGTATTGTTACTCATTGCCTGCCTATCTCAATTTGTGCTTTATCTGTTAGGTTTAGCCGTCAAAGCTGCAGGTAAACACAGGCAATATCAAGCGAACTCAATAAAGCACCGCAACGTGCTCTCAAACCAGTTTATAGGCTTGAGAGCATACAAAGACAGGAAGTTGAGGCTGCTGAAGTCGCATTGGCGAACGGCCATTAAGACACTGCAAGGCTTAGTTCAGGATCCACAAGCATGCTATTAAATTCGTGGGGATCCCTCAG
>NZ_JBRILQ010000092.1:0-1588 GCF_052977045.1 Shewanella sp. 125m-7 | reverse complement strand
TAACGTCTTAGTATTTGTGCGTTGCGCTGTCTGCAAGGCACAAATCGCTTGTTGGACTTGGCCGATGCCACATCCATGTATTTGGTATGCTTTATGCTATAGGAGTTTGCTTTTCTGTGGTAGTCGTTTTTTTAAGCGACGGAAGGTAATTGATTGGTCTTCTTTATTATTTTGATGTTTCATTAGCACCTCTTTACTGCAAAACATCATGATAAACGGCATATGCATAACCTTTCCTATCATTGAAGCCGCATGCATTTTACTCGCATATTTTCATAGCAAGGTTTTACCCAAAATTGTTAGCTACAACTTATGCGTCATCGCTTTTATCTTGTGCATTACAGTCAGCCTGTCAGTCGAAATGGAACTCCTGCCTTTTGCGCTAACGCCAACAACTGCGGCTCGATGATCCCGATGAACTGTAAATAGCCTTGCTGGCACTTCGGACACAGCCACAAACAGTCTTGTTCAGCTACAGACTTGTCAGGCTCGCGCTGTACTAAGGGGAGCTGTGGTCTGATTTTCCCCAGTTTTTTCCGCTTGCAAGCATTGGCTAAAAAGCCAAAGTGCCGTACTCGCATCACTCCTTTAGGCAGCACATGTAATAGATAGCGCCGGATAAACTCTTCAGCATCAAGTTGCATTACTTTACGTTTATTACTGTCGGCATAATCTGTGTAGCTAAAGCTGACACTCTCAGCAGTCACGGCTTTAATTCTTGACTCATGCAGCATACCTTTACGGGTATAACGGCCTAGATACTTCACGACCGTCGTCGCACGACTCAAGCAGGCTTTACTGTACACACACCAAGGCTTGTTCATGAGCATGTCACTCTCCGGAACATCAAGCTCGCGCGCCCTGAGTGCTTGCAGCATCTTAGCTCGATACACGGTGGCAAGCGCTTTAACGGGAAACAGATAATCAGACTGCACCCCATGCCAAATGTCTTGCGCGGTTAACACCCCTCCAGGGATTAAGCAGTGCAGATGAATATGCTGACTCAGATTTTGCCCCCAAGTATGCAACACCGCAGTGCCGCCGAGTTGACCTTGCAGGTGTTTACGCGACATTCCAAACTGGCTTAGGGTCTGCCACACTGCCGCGAACAAGGCGCTATATAATTTCTTGGCAGCATAATGCGCCAAAATATTCAGCTCGTGCGGCAAGGTAAACACTAAGTGAAAATAACGACAAGACAATACCTCTGCTTGCTGTTTTGTTATCCACGCTTGGGTCTGTTTACCCTGACAACGAGGACAGTGCCTATCACCACAGGAGCAAAAGACTCGCTGCTCATACTGACACTGGCCACAACGCCACTGCTGTTCACCTAATGCTTGAGTTCGACAAGTCTGAATATGCTCGCACACCATCGTTTGTCGTGACGTTAGCTTATGACTTTGTTGATACTTTGGTAAATGGCGGTTAAAGACGTCACTCAGGTGATAGGAGTTTGCCATGACAAACCTCCTAAGTTAGCAAGTAAATCAATTCCTTGATGCCCGAGCTCTGGTGACCAATGTAAATAGCGCTCTGTGCTCTTAATACTTTGGTGCCCAAGCTGTTGCTGTAGCTGGTTAAGCGG
>NZ_JBRILQ010000091.1:0-1836 GCF_052977045.1 Shewanella sp. 125m-7 | reverse complement strand
TAAGAGCGAATGGCCTGCTGTGCCGTGTCAGTGGATGCGCATTATAGGGAGATTTGAGATCAGCGCAAGAGGGTTTACTAATTAAATTAGAATAACTGAATCAACCGCATAGTTATCAAACGATACGTGTAATAAACAGGCTAAACCCACCCCGTTCCCCATGATTTTTTAAGCATTCATTAGGCTTGTGATAGCGCTTAGTTTAGTTAAGCCGTTAACTAGTGAATTAATATAATCAGCATTGGCAACATGACCTGTAGAGTAATCGGCTAGGAGAGACAAGTAATTGATACCCACAGCTTTAACTAATTGGCTTATTTAATCCAATCTCTCCAGCACAAGCTTTTGACCCTATTTGGATCTGAGATAAAGGTATTCCACGTTATAGAGACTCACTCAACAATGTCTTCAAAACCTGAGAACGTTCTATTAGATAAGCGCCTCAGCCTTGGCCACTACCAAACTTACTCTATTGGGTTTAATTCTGATGAATAAGGCGGCAATTTAAGCAAAGATAAATTACTACAGGACAGTGCAACATCCATCGTATGCCAGCCGGCTCCGTCAATAACCACAAGTGCTTGTCGCCCGGTTAGGGTCGTTTGCGAAATCTGCTTCAGGTGAAATGTCATCGCATCTTTAATTAACCAAAGGTGTAATTACGGCTTCTGTTTGGCCTGCACTTGGGCATACAGCATCAAATAAATACCCGTATTCAAACAGTTGCTGTTTCACTACCTAGGTAGTGTACCTGTTTTTGCCCATAGACGTGTCGTTTGGTTTTGCTGACCAAAGCGGGCTTCATCTTGAAACCAAACATCAACGCGATCAAGTGGAAAGTGCCCAGGGTGTTAAGGTTCGTTTCCAGCAGGAGCTTTTTTAAAAGCGTCTTGAGCGTGCGATAAACATTATGGAGCTGATAATCCACACTAATTCCCCTAGATATATAGAACCTGACATCATCAGCAACTAGGCGGATAGCACACTCTTTAACCGAATGCTTTCAATAAACTGAGTAATTCAGCTAACTGCGACTCAGTTAGGCTACATGTTCTACCCGCTCTTGGCTGACTATTAAGCACCTCAAGGCCATTAGAAAGATAGACCTTAACCCAAGTATTTACGCTTCCTGTTGCGACACCCAATATTTGTGCCGTTTGAGTCCGAGCTTGCCCTGATACTGCGCTAAATAACGAATTTCTTAATGTAGCATTTTTGGTCTGCTTGACTAGCAGCTTAAAGTCATTAGAGGAGTGCATTGATAATCCATTTCATCTAGTGGCCTCTATTTAGATCAAACTTTTAATGCCATTGGTATTAGATCATATTTTGACTTCGATTGGCATTACACATGGGCACTGCTGGACGGGACGGCTGCGATACCTGCAAACTTCAAATTCCAAACATGAGAAAGCCCTAGCTACTCTTATAAACATAGAGTGCTAGGGCTTATCACAACGAAAAAAGCCTCTACATTTCTGTAGAGGCTTTCGTCTTTATGTTGGCGGAGCGGACGGGACTCGAACCCGTGTACCTTCGGCACGCGAGTCAGGCCGACTATTTCTTTAACAAAGAGGCTAACCAACTGAACTACCACTCCTTTAGCAAATTTCTTTTGCTAAGTACCAAATTTATTTACATCACAAGCACTCAAAATTCAAATACGAAAAAGCCCTAGCACTCTTTACTTATAAGAGTTGCTAGGGCTTATCACAACGAAAAAAGCCTCTACATTGCTGTAGAGGCTTTCGTCTTTATGTTGGCGGAGCGGACGGGACTCGAACCCGCGACCCCCGGCGTGACAGGCCGGTATTCTAACCAACTGAACTACCGCTC
>NZ_JBRILQ010000090.1:0-2040 GCF_052977045.1 Shewanella sp. 125m-7 | reverse complement strand
TAAGACACTGCAAGGCTTAGTTCAGGATCCACAAGCATGCTATTAAATTCGTGGGGATCCCTCAGACTCTGACCCCACATATCCATTCATCTTTCCGAATTAGATCCCTCTGATGTTACAAACTCATTTTTGGACATAAATTGGTTAGAGTCAAAGCTCTTAAAGTTAAGACTCTTATTAGGGAAAGTATCGAAAGTGTATATAGGGTAACGCCGCCATAAAAGGCGAGCATAGCGAGTCCAGCCCACATGTTTTTGTGGGCGATTTTTCATGGCCTTGTTAGGTTTATACATGATATCCGGCATCTCTAAGTTCTACTAATAGCTGTTGTTTCCACAGCCCTTCATAGTCCATAGAGGTGTAAACTACACCACTAATATCATTTGGGGTTTCAACGTTTCCTTTCACTACAGCGGAAACTCTTGCCCGACTCAGCTTACCAATTAGAAAGCCATGCTCAAAAACTACATTTTGACGAGCCCTATAGTTCCCCGTTAACTCGCCAGCTTTGGATCCTATATCACAAGGGGTATACAAAACGACCCCAAAGCCAACATTTGAGTAATGTTCAATTTTTTCGATAATTGTACGACCAGAACTTGCTTGTTGATGAAGGATGATTGGTTGCAATCCTAACTCAGAAATAAATGCAGACATTTCTAATTTTGCAATATCATCATGACCGTGAACTATAAAAACCTGTGAAGTATTAAAAACGCCTGGAGGAGTTTGGATAACAGGTGGCTCTGCAACTGGAAGCTGGCTAGCGCCCCATTTAGATAAGTTCAGTTGCTGTTGTGTAATAAAGCCCTTATTCAGTAAAATTTCAAATAGTGGTTCGTCTTTAATTGCCCAGTGCGTTCTTGAAAGCTCCCAGCTGCCAAGATCTATATCTATTCGCAAAGCCTCAATGGTGCCAGTGGGTAAGCTTGGAAGTGTAGTATCAAATTCGAAATCGAATACGACAGTATTCTGTCGAAGACGAATATTTGTAACGTACCCTATTCTCGATTCTACAGTTTCATTTTCGGTAACAAAAAGTGTTGGGAAGCTTTTAAGTTCTTCGATTGCCTTTTCATCGAAAAATTTGTATCTCTCACTTATTTCATCTGCGGTGTATTCAATTGCAACACGACTTTTTTCTAGCTCGTGTGGACTACTATCCCAGCTTTCTGGATCATAAGAGATAATTAAATTAAACAAGATTCAATCCTTTAAAGTAGTTGAGATG
Organism: Shewanella sp. 125m-7; assembly: GCF_052977045.1. NCBI lineage: Bacteria > Pseudomonadati > Pseudomonadota > Gammaproteobacteria > Alteromonadales > Shewanellaceae > Shewanella > Shewanella sp. 125m-7. The sequence continues at coordinate 809 of NZ_JBRILQ010000090.1, read as the reverse complement.
AGCAAGAAACCTAACGTTCGAATAACGGGCGTTTACTAGCCCAAATTGATTGAAGCGCCTGAATCACAGCGTTTCTTTGAAAAAATGCGCTACGAGTAAACGTCCCTCGTTCATTCGCTTGTTAGAATTATCTTTCACCGTTATATGACACTTCGGACTTGTCGATACCAATGTCTTTGCGCATTGCGTTGGTCAGATTGAGAGCCTTAGATCTAATAACTTCCCAACTAACAGACTTACCGTCAAATACAACTGCTAGTAGCTGATCTATGAACATATCATTCGCATCCATCACCTCTTGCGGCGCTATCATTGCTAGATACCCATAAATCTTTAAGCGCTCTGTCTCGAATTGCTCCGCCTCCTGTGCTGTTAGTTGCTGCTTGTTTCTAAGGACGATCATTTCCACTTTTGCCAGCATTATAGCCACCAAATCAATCGTAGCTCGATAGATCAACAACTTATCATTGTGCTCTCTGAGTTGTGTTTGCTTATAAACTTCGATCTCGCTATTGATTTTGGCTAAATTTTGCTGGCTCTCCCGATGTAACTCGGTTCTCAGCTTCTCCAACTCTCGATCATGTTCGGCTTTTTCTTTAACCATTAACCGGTTTGCCCAAATTTTTCCCAAGTAATTCGCCAATCCAAGAATAATGGCGCCACTACCGCCAAGAGCAGCAATGATAGTTGCCCCAATTTTTAGATATTCGTCCATAGTCACCCGATAATTTCTAACGTCTTAGTATTTGTGCGTTGCGCTGTCTGCAAGGCACAAATCGCTTGTTGGACTTGGCCGATGCCACATCCAT
>NZ_JBRILQ010000089.1:0-2211 GCF_052977045.1 Shewanella sp. 125m-7 | reverse complement strand
GATGAACCTTTGATTCACCAATTCTTAGGCTAAGTTTGATGTATCTTCCAACATCAGCGGTTCCAATGGCCTGCGGCTGGCGTATGTACAGAGGTTAAGGGTTCCATTGGCGTGAAACTAACGCAGGCTTTAAATCTACATCGATGAACCTTTGATTCACCAATTCTTAGGCTAAGTTTGATGTATCTTCCAACATCAGCGGTTCCAATGGCCTGCGGCCGGCGTATGTGCAGACACTGCCGTGACACGCAACAAGTCCATCCCTGGAAGCTCGGCCATGACGTCCATGTCATGGACGGTCACAGCCGTATCTACACCAGGTTAGAAAAGCGAACAATTTTGGCTCGGAAGTCTCACTTAAAGTGTTCGAGATCTTAAACTCTATCCAGACTCAATTATTTCATAGACATAATCGAATAACGCGAGTATAGCTAACATTTTGTATTCAAATGCTTAATCAGGAAATTATCATATGAGCCCTCAGATATCGGTTCTCTGTCTATTATTTTGCCTGTTTGTAATATTTTTACTTCTTTGTTTCGCCTTCAATCAATCATCCTGGCATAAAAAAGCTATTGAGGAATTAACCAAAAAAGTGGCTCCACTGTGGAAGTATCAAGAAATTGAGGATGCTCACCAAGAAGCTGAAACGATCAAGCAAGAAGCAAGAACACAGTTAGAAACAGCTCAACTAGACTCTAACAATCTAATAAATCAAGCTAAAGAAGATGCTGAACGCGTAAAGGCAAAAATACACACATGGGCTGAGCAGCACAAAAATAAATCAATTATTGAGTCAGACCAAATAAAATTTGCCTCATTAAATATACTAGAGCAGGCCAAGAGTGATGCCAAAGCTCTGCGTCAGGAATTAAGAGACAAAAAAGCTGCTGCATTACTTAAATCTGATGAAGTTATAAATCAAGCCCACCTAACTTCCGAGCAAATTATTAAGCAGGCAGAAGAGTCAGCAAAAGTTATTGCTGGAAATGCATTGGAAGCAAAAAATAACGCTGATACATACGCAGCTATAGCAACAGCTATGAAAAATGCAATCGGGGGATATGGAGATGAATACATCATTCCCAACTACGATGCGATAGATTCATTAGCCGAAGAGTTTAGCCATAAAGAAGCAGGTCAGCGATTATTAGATTGTAGAAAAGCTACGAAATCGATGGTTTTAGCAGGTAAAGCTGCCGACTGTGATTATGTAGAGCCTAATAGGCGGAGCACTGCAATTCATTTCGTACTAGATGCCTTCAATGGAAAAGTAGACTCTATTCTCTCTTTTAGTAAACGAGGCAATTTCGGAAAGTTAAAACAACAAACAATAGATTCATTCTCCATTGTTAACCTTCATGGCTCGGCGTTTCGCAATGCACGAATTACCGACTTATACCTTCAAGCAAGAATAAGCGAATTAAAGTGGTCTGTAGCAACTGAAGAGCTAAGAAGAGCAGAAAAAGCGGAACAAGCTGAAATCAAAGCTCAAATAAGAGAAGAAGAAAAAGCAAGAAAGGACTATGAAAAAGCTCAAAAAGAAGCATTGAAAGAGGAGTCTTTACTTGAAAAGGCCATGGTAAAGGCTAAAAAAGAGCTTGAGCAAGCTTCTGAAAAAGAGCGCTTACAACTAGAAATGCAAATTGCCGACCTCCAAGCAAAATGGGAAGAAGCGGAAGCTAGAAATCAAAGAGCATTATCAATGGCCCAACAAACTAAATGTGGTCACGTTTACATTATTTCTAATGTTGGCTCGTTTGGAGAGAATATTTATAAAGTAGGGATGACTCGTCGCTTAGAACCTATGGATAGAGTAAGAGAGCTAGGTGATGCTAGCGTGCCATTTGCTTTCGATGTTCACGCAATGATGTATAGCAAAGATGCACCAAAACTAGAAAGTGAGCTTCATAAACAATTTAACGACTGCAGAGTTAACAAAGTTAACCCACGTAAAGAGTTTTTTAATGTAACGCTTACTGAATTAAAGAATTTAGTAACAAAACTTGGTATCGAAACTCATTGGACAATGAAGGCTGAAGCCATTCAGTATAAAGAATCCATAATTATAGAAAAAGAACAACAAGCCGATCTTCAAACTATTAGTGCCTAACTCACATATAACACCGGTTCCCCATCGAAGTTGCCGAAGTGCGTTGGAATAAATTGCGTGATGCCGACAGGGATGTCGGCGTAGCTTTCGCGGGGCAG
>NZ_JBRILQ010000088.1:0-2708 GCF_052977045.1 Shewanella sp. 125m-7 | reverse complement strand
TGTTAACAACCATCAAACGAAGCTCTTAAAGCGTTTGTCACCTGAATCAAATCTCCTAAGAGTTTTAACTCTCTAACACCGCTGCAAGTCCCGTAATACCTAAGTAGTTAGCCTGCTGTGCCGTGTCAGTGAGGTCGCATTATAGGGAGATTTGATCTGAGCGCAAGCGCTTTTTTAAAGAAAAATACATTTAAATCTTATACCTTTAATAACCACACCAAACCCACAGCTTACTCACAGGATTACCCACAACCAAAGCCTAACCAATTTATCTGCCGCTTAATACCCCCCCCTTTTTAGCCCGATATTAAAAATTGGAGCCATCCTAATAACAGTCTAAATAAGCAATTTGGTTACACTCGCCTCAACCCTAAGGGAATGCGATCTTAATTAGCATAAAAGAGCGAATTAGATATACCCAACCTAACTGGATGAAAATAAGCCACACTCACCAACTCTAGTTCAGGTATTAATAGCAATTAAAGTGGCTATGGCAGAAATGACACGACTCTCTCTTCTAATGCAGAGGATTCCTTAGCTAAAAATCAATCTTGTCGATATATTGACAAACCAGTTTCAACCAACAGAACTGCTTATTTACCAAACAGAATCTCTCATTACACTAATAAGGGTCTTCCATAACCGAAGAACTATAAACATTCCAGTCTGACTTATAACAACCAATAATGAGTTTTAATCTAATATAGGGCCACAAACAACCAGTGGCCCATTTTGAAAACTATAGTGCTGTAGAGATCTTAACTTTATCCAGAGCTGGAAAAGAGCCACGTAAAGGAGGGCTGTCGAACAGAAGTGGCCAAGAGACTTAAAGTCGCCCGTGGCAGCGTTAATACTAGAGCCGCAAAATATCTTGCGTACTACTCAAAGGATTAAATACCACTCGCTCACTTCTTGCCAAAAGCTGCTACCTAGCGCCTATATAAAAGCGCAAGGCATGCGATCCTCTGGAGGTAAAGTTAACGGTGATGCTTTTCACTTATAGACTGGCTACATTTTAATTTCGACTATCACCCACATGCTATTTATAAGCAACTAAACCTGCTAGCTTTAGTTGGTAACCGCCACTCCAAGTACCCGAAGCTCAAATGTCTTTTAAAAAATTTTAACTGGAAAATGTCTTTAACATCCCAGATAGCGCGGCACTTAATCGAGTTGATATTTACTTTCAAGATGATGCTTGCTTAGATCAACAAAATAGCATGACGCGTCTATGGATAAGAAAAGGAATGTGCCCAAGAGTTATTCGTCAGCTGTAATTTGACTATGTTCATTTCTTTGGAGTGGTTTACCCGGAAACTGGAAAACAAAGCATTAATAGCTCCTTGCCTACACAAGCACATCATGCGTGAACACTTACTATTGATAGCTCAAAGAATGATCCCAAACGGGAAAACTAACTGGTCATAATTACCCAACCCCTAGAACACAATTTTGTCACTCGCTCTGAAATCTCGGTATAGGTATTCCAGGCATCACAAACACTATCGACAATATCTTCATAATTTTTGAAAACTCTATTAGCGAGGCAGTGCAGGCGCATCCAGCTCCATACTTGTTCAATTGAATTAAGCTCTGGTGAATAGGGCGGTAATTTGATGATGCTGACATTCGTGAATTGATCTGCAATACCGTCTGTATGCCAACCGGCACCATCCATGAACACTACAGCATGCCTATCTATGTCAGTGGCTTCTAAGATCTGTCTTAAGTGGAAGATCATTACTTCTTTGCTTGTCCGCGGAACCACAATTGCTTGTCCTATACCTTTGCAGGGACATACGGAGCCAAAAAGGTATGCATATTCGAATTACTGCTGGCGTACAATCCTTGGTCAGGTATCTTTTCGAGCCCAAATCTTAATTGTTGTGTTTTGTTGACCGAATTTTGCTTCATCCTGAAACCAGATATCGATGCGATCTAAAGGGGGGGATCACAGGATCTTAAGGATCGTTTTATTTTGGAATCTTTTTAAATTCTTCTTGAGCCTCTATTGATTGCTTTGGGTGCTTAGAACGTGAGGTTATCCATGAAAAACCCATATGATTCAATAAATAATAGATTGAGTCAGGGTGATAAGTTTTGCCAAACTCTGACTCAATATAGTTGTGTATGTGTGCCCCCGTTAATCTACCACCTTGATCGCTGCTTGCTCTTTTCTCTATATAGTCAGCGAGTTGAGCTTGCTATTCTGTGCTGAGAAATGCAGGTATTCCAGTACGGGGGTTTTTCTTGCAGCCCCGCTAGCCCTTCTTCTAAATAGGCATATACCCACTTATTTGACGCTGGCTCTACTCACTTTTTAAAATAGTGCAATTTGAGTTCGAGATTTTCCATCCTGAAAATGAGCCCGTGCAAGTAGGCGCATATTCATTTGGATAGATTTCTGCTCACGAGCTAGAGCTCGTAAAGTCAGTATTTTTAAAGTTATCCATAACCACAAATGAAGATAATACGATGAATGCAATTAGATCATATTTTTACTTAGATTGGTATAAGTCACCTTAACGGATAGAGACATTTTAGATGAGTAAGCGTTCATGATTTTACAAACACCCAAACGCAAAAAAGCCACCTTAATAAGGTGGCTTTTTCACTACTCTTAACGAGTTAATTTGGCGCCTGGAAATGACCTACTCTCACATGGGGAGACCCCACACTACCATCGGCGATATTGCGTTTCACTTCTG
>NZ_JBRILQ010000087.1:0-2785 GCF_052977045.1 Shewanella sp. 125m-7 | reverse complement strand
TGGTGGTCGATACTGGGCTCGAACCAGTGACCCCCTCCTTGTAAGGGAGGTGCTCTCCCAGCTGAGCTAATCGACCTCGCTGTGTGGGGCCGTATTATAGGGAGGAACGATCTAGTGTCAACGCTTTTTTTAGATAAAATAACGACTACGGTTCAATTTTGTGCGTGTTGCTGCATAGTTAATCAGAGTAGCCTCTGGATGAACAGTAAGTGGTTAAAATTTAACTTTTTGGCGTATTGGTTTCTCATCACAATAGCATCAGTGGAGTCGTTAAGTAATAGCAATATGTTCAAATTGATTATCGTAAACCTTGTTTTCGTGAAAGAGGCACGTCATCGGACGCGAATTTAGTAAGCTGTTTGCAGGGGAGGCATGCTGATAGCGGCAAAACTGCCGTAAATATTGAGTTACTTGTTTAAAGCTATATATAGAGCAAAGTTAATTAAAGCAAAGGGGCTCGCCGGTGTGAGTTAGCGTTATGCTGGCGGTTACAGGCTATCAATCACTAAGGTACTGGTTATCAATAGCGAAGGAGTAAGGGTATTCAAATGCCCGTAACTAGTATTGAATCAAGTGTTATAGATTTATTTGCTAATCACGCTTACTACGATATCGTCAGTATGAGAGCATTTACTTATGACTTCAAACTTATGACACCTAGTTGATACACCGACCTTAACTCTCTTAATATCTATGCAATGGCAAGGTTAATGTCTCAAGTTTGGCTTGTGAGTTGTTGACGGTGAGTTTTAGCGCATCCGACATAGCATTAACAAGCTTAAACCTAGTTCAACTATGCTCTTCACTCGTTGCCTTAATTAAGAAGCATTAAACTTTCGCTGAGCGATCACGTCTTTATACTCAATACAGATTTACAGATGGGTATAATATCGCTAGCGGTACTGAATTACTCCGTTAAATCTGTCTTATCTTTGTCTTATAGTTGCTGATCTATTTTCCCTAACCGCTTTGGCTGTTAGAATACGTGCCACATTCATTAGTACAGTCTATTATTTAGACTTTCTACATAGGTCAGTGTCCATTATGACAATTAAGACGCGTTTTGCTCCAAGCCCTACTGGCTTTTTGCACGTTGGTGGTGCTCGTACTGCACTTTATTCATGGTTATATGCACGCGCAAACCAAGGTGAGTTTGTTTTACGTATCGAAGATACCGATCTTGAGCGTTCAACACCAGAAGCCTGCGCCGCTATTTTAGAAGGTATGGAATGGCTTAACCTGAATTGGGACGAAGGTCCTTACTATCAAACCAAGCGTTTCGATCGTTACAATGAAATCATTGCGCAGATGCTAGAGCAGGGGACTGCTTATAAGTGTTACTGTAGCCGTGAGCGTATTGAACTCATGCGTGAAGAGCAAGCTGCAAATGGCGAACAGCAAAAGTATGATGGTTGCTGTCGTGATAAAGCGCCACGTGATACTGACGAACCATTTGTAGTACGTTTCAAAAACCCAACTGAGGGAAGTGTTGTTTTTGACGATCATGTTCGTGGCCGTATTGAATTTGCAAACAGTACATTAGATGATTTAATCATTGCGCGTACCGAAGGCACTCCTACATATAACTTCTGTGTAGTGGTTGATGATTGGGATATGGGGATTACCTGTGTTGTTCGTGGTGAAGACCATATCAATAACACCCCGCGTCAAATTAACATCCTTAAAGCACTAGGTGCGCCAATTCCTGAATACGCTCATGTTGCGATGATCTTGGGTGATGACGGCGCTAAGTTATCTAAGCGCCATGGTGCTGTCGGTGTTATGCAGTATCGTGATGATGGTTATTTACCAGAAGCACTACTTAACTACCTAGTTCGTTTAGGGTGGTCTCATGGCGACCAAGAAATCTTCTCTATTGACGAGATGAAGCAATTCTTCAGTCTTGACGATATCAATAAAGCTGCTTCTGCTTTTAATACAGATAAACTAATTTGGTTAAACCAGCACTATATTAAAGAATCAGATCCAGAGTATGTTGCTTCACACCTTGAGTGGCACATGGCTGATCAGAATATTGATACAAGTAATGGCCCAAAACTGTCTGAAGTTGTTACTGCATTATCTGAACGCGCCAAGACACTAAAAGAACTTGCTGCTTCTAGCCGTTATTTCTACGAAGACTTTGCTGAATTTGAAGAAACTGCAGCTAAAAAACACCTTCGTGGTGTTGCTCTTGAGCCATTAACACTAATTCAATCTAAACTAGCTGCTTTAAATGAGTGGACTTTAGAGGCAATTCATCAAGCAATTGAAGATACAGCTGCTGAATTAGAAGTCGGTATGGGTAAAGTCGGTATGCCTTTACGTGTTGCAGTTACTGGTGCTGGTATGTCTCCTGCTGTTGATTTAACCATATTCTTGGTTGGCAAGGCCCGCACAGAGCAAAGAATCTCCAAAGCGATTGAATTTGTAGCAAATAGAATAAATTCGTAAAAAACGGGTTGACTCTTTTGGGTGCGCTGCATAGAATGCGCCACGCAGTTGAGACACAGCAAACGAATAGTTCGCGGTGCACTCAAAAGTGATTTAGTTAGTGAGGGGCCTTAGCTCAGCTGGGAGAGCGCAACACTGGCAGTGTTGAGGTCAGCGGTTCGATCCCGCTAGGCTCCACCAACTAACTGAATGTTAGCGTTAAACCTTAGCCTACAAGGTTTAATGAGTATTCACTCTTTGCAGAGTCTAATGCAGTCCGGGTCCCCTTCGTCTAGAGGCCTAGGACACCGCCCTTTCACGGCGGTAACAGGGGTTCGAATCCCCTAGGGGA
>NZ_JBRILQ010000086.1:0-4919 GCF_052977045.1 Shewanella sp. 125m-7 | reverse complement strand
GGCTAATAACAGTTTCCAGTATTGGCCAACTGTGGTGATGTTAACTTTTTCATCAGGGCTGTGCGGGTAACGAATGGTTGGACCTATAGACACCATATCCATCTCAGGGTAAGGCTTCTTAAATAGTCCACATTCAAGACCTGCATGGATCACCATGATAGTAGGCTCTTTATTGTAAATCGCCTCATAAGTTTCGCGAACGCTTGCCATTACAGGTGAGCTATTGTCCGGCTTCCAACCAGGATATGCGCCACTAAACTCAATATTGGCACCGGCTAAGTTAGCAAGCGAGGTCAATACGCCTTCAACTTCACTGCGACCAGAGTCAATCAGTGAACGGATCAAGCATAAGATTTGCACGCCGTTATCATCGGTGCTGATTACGCCTACGTTAAGCGAGGTCTCAGTCACGCCTTGCACTTCATCACTCATACGAATGACGCCGTTAGGACAAGCATTTAGCAGGTCAACTAAGATCTGCTGTGAGTCTTCACTCATCACTTGCTTCTCAGCTGGGATTTCAGCCAATATTAGCACTGTACCTGGGTCGGCAATCGCTAGCTCTTGACGTACCAAAGCCTGAAATTCAGTAATACGCGTCTGTAACAGTGTTAAGTTCTCTGGCGGTAGCATAAAGCTAACTTCGGCTTCGCGTGGAATCGCGTTACGCAGCGAGCCACCAACAAATTGAGTTAACTCAATCGCAAGTTCGTCGCCATGCTCAAACAGGAAGCGAGCTAATAGTTTATTAGCGTTACCACGACCCAAGTGAATGTTAACGCCTGAGTGCCCACCTTTAAGGCCAGCAATTGAAAGCTTATAACTTGCATTTGTCGGCTCAGGTGATTGCCAAACCATAGGTACACTTAGCTGCGCATCAACGCCGCCAGCACAACCCATGTAAATCTCACCTTCTTGCTCTGAATCGGTATTGATAAGAATATCAGCGTCTAACATGCCAGCTTCTAAGCCGAATGCACCAGTCATACCCGCTTCTTCATCAATAGTCAGCAGCACTTCAAGCGGGCCATGAGCAATGTCATCAGCGCCTAAAATGGCCAGTGCCGATGCCATACCAATACCATTGTCAGCACCTAATGTGGTGCCTTTAGCTTTTACCCAGTCGCCATCGACATAAGCTTCAATAGGATCTTTTTCAAAATCATGGACTTTGTCAGCGTTCTTCTGCGGCACCATGTCGATATGGGCTTGCAGTACGACTATCTTACGGTCTTCCATGCCAGCGGTTGCCGGTTTTTTGATGATCAGGTTGCCAACTGCGTCTTCAACGACACTGAGCTGTTTGTCTTTAGCCCAAGTCTGGATATGAGCACTCAAAGCTTGCTCGTGTTTAGATGGATGCGGAATGGCACAGATCTGTTCGAACCATTGCCAAAGTGCTTGTGGTTGTAACTGACTAAGAGTGGTCACTTAAAAATCCCCTATTCGAGTAATATCAATAGCGCGAGGCTGCCAGTGAGGCAGAAATTGCAGACAGTCTAGCATAGTCTTAGTGCGCTGCGGAGACGTTAGCCGTCGCGTTAACCTAGCCTTGTCAGCCAAAGTTTCCACAATACTTTTCATACTCGGTAAAGTCGTTGGTAATCTAACCACAATAGGGGAATAATGCGGGAGAAAAGTTACAAAACAAGAAGGAAAGGTTATGGGGTTGGTTAAGTTTGTAGATGAAGTAGATCAAGGTGCCATTTTTGAAGGAAACGGCTGGGATGCGCTGGTGGTGGTCACAGCGGATCTTGAATCTCTGCAATATGAAGAGATTGTAATGCTAGCAAATCATGGTCAAAAGATAGATAAGCGGGTTGGCCAATCTCCTACACTGTTATTTGCTCCAGGGATGGCTGGTGGACGCCTGATTATTGCACCAGTCAAAAAGGCGGACGATGATTACCAAGATGTTCGCGTCTTTGCCGATGCAGCAAGGCAAGGCATTAAGCTGGCTAAAGACGCTGGCGCTAAGCGTCCTTTACTCATAGTCAACAACTTGGCTGAACAGCGTTATCAAAATGCCGCTCAAGTGGCAGCACTCGCGTGCGGTCAAGAGCTTTGGCAAGCATTGGAGCTTAGAGAGGCGGGCGGTGGTGATGAGCCGTTAGAAGCTATTGGCCTGTTAAGCGATATAAAAAGCGCAGCGGCACTCACTGCAATCGAAGCCGGCAGAGTCCTAGCACGAGACCTTTGTGGCACCGAGCCTGAGCGTATGTCAGCTCCAGCCTTTGCCGACTACTGCGTCGATGCGCTGCAAGACTCAGATCTTATAATCAGCGTGGTCGAAGACCGAGATATTCTTGAGCGAGATTACCCCCTATTAAGCGCTGTCGGCCGCTCATCATTCGCAGTATTGAGACATCAGCCTCGGGTCGTTAAGCTTGAGTACGTGGGCGAGGGGCCAATTGAACACACCTATTTATTTGCTGGTAAAGGTGTGGTGTATGACACAGGTGGTGCGGATCTCAAAATTGCTGGTGGCATGGCGGGCATGAGCCGAGATAAAGGTGGCGCCGCTGCGGTTGCTGGTTTGATGAAAACCGTGAGCATGCTAAAACCCAAAGGCATACGTATTGTTGCCGAGCTTGGTTTAGTGAGAAACAGTATCGGTAGCGACGCTTTTGTTACTGATGAAATAATAACCAGTCACGCGGGCAAACGGGTGCGTATTGGTAATACCGATGCCGAAGGGCGTTTAGTGTTAGCAGATCTGTTATCGCATCTGCGCCTAAAAGCGGTGAATGCAGTAAAACCACAAATGTTTTCAGTCGCAACATTAACTGGGCATGTGGTTCGCTGTTTTGGCGGTTATACCGCAGCGGTAGAAAACAGTGTCGCTAAACAAGCTAATGTCGCTACAAGCATGCAAGAGCTAGCTTCACTTTGGGGCGAACCAATTGAAGTGACTCAGCTGCGTCGAGATGACTTTAGTAAAATTGTCGATCCATCAGCAGCGGCTGATATGTTGTCATCCAATAATGCGCCATCTTCAGTTACTGCGCGTGGACATCAATATCCAGCGGCATTTTTGATAGAAGCGTCTGGATTGAGTCAACATGGTTTAAATGCCACTCAACCCATTGCCTACACTCACTTAGATATTGCCGGTAGTGCTACAGAAGGGCATCCACAATACGGGGCACCAACGGCAACACCGTTAGTGGGATTGTTTAAATACATGACAGCGACTCAATCTTAGAGCGGTTACGCTAAGCCTGAATGAGCTTATCGCTTGATTAAAGCTGACGTGTTATGCGTCAGCTTTTTTATTTTCTATAGCTCAGCAACAGCCACACCGCTGCTGGGGCTGTTTCATTACATGACGACTCATTAGCGTTAAAGTGAGAAGTAGTAAGGGCTATATTCCTTTAGCATTGTTGTATTTCTTATTTAATCGGCACTTTAGTCGCCGGTTTTTCATGTTAAGTGATTGATATTTATTGTGTAGCCGAACGATATAAAGGTTTTGACTAATAGCATCAGCTAATAAATCTTGTAATAAAATAACGAAAAACGGCTTTTTTGAGTCTTTTTAAATAAAAAGCTTGTAATAAAACTACATTTATCTATAATTGCCTTCGTCGGGTAAGCAATGGTGCTTAGCGACACTTAGTCTATCCAGGATGGATAACTCTCCAAGGAATCGAGCGACAAGTTGACTCTACAAGCCAGCGACGGCTTTTCTGTAAAGTAGAGTATTTGGAATTCAACTTTGTTTGGAGTAGCAATTATGTATTTTAGTCACACTATTTATTCGCAGAGCTTTTGGTTAAACACAGAAATTTTGCGCGGCGGTTTATACGCCATGACTTTCAAGGGCTAACCCTCCTTTTTAGTTAACCAGTTTCCATCAACCTTTATTGTATCTTTTTAGATACTTGTAGACCAAGTCGCAGATAGCCCGAGTTAGTATGCTTCCGCTGTTTGCCATTGATTACCGCTAGCGCGTTAACCAATTTCCGTTAGGAACACTTGAAATGTCTTGCCCGCTCATTGAGTGGGCTTTTTTTTATCCAAATTTTATCGATGAGATCGATATTATATTCATCAGTATAAGGTACGGATCTAGTCAGAGCGTTTTGGTAAACCCTTTTAAAGGGGGGAGCCAGTTGATGGCGAGATATTTGTTCAATTGGAAGGTCACTTTCGTCTGTTATCGGTCGTTATGTGTGTTTTTTTTGATCGAATACTGTGTCGGTTTGTGAATCAGTCTGTTTATTGGGCTGTTTTTGTGATATTCGTCATGTCGGTTTGTTGTTAAATTACTCTTTACGCACTATTTGAGTATTTTTTAACACTAAGAGTTGTAATAAAATTACAAAAGCCTATAATTACTTTCGTTGGTTAGGTCGAGGCCTTCCAATACTTAAGTCTATCCAGGAAGGATAATTCTCCAAGGAACCGAGCGACAAGTTGCCTCGTTAAGTTAGTTTGGCTCAACCCCATTAACTAATTTAATTTGAGATTATTGATACAACTTTGCTTGGGAGCACCGACTATGTCTTATACAGGACAAACTTCGATTTATTGGCAAAACACTTGGTTGGATTCAAATGTTTTGCGTGGCGGTTTATTCGCCATGACTTTTAAGGGCTAACCCTCCTTTAGAGTAGTTTCATCATCCATCAACCTTATAGCACCCTTTGGGTGTGTTTAGACTCAAGTGGTATGTTGACCTTGTCGATATGCCATTGATTAACGCTAGCGCGCTAACCGATTTCCTTATTTTGGAACACTTGAAACATGTCTTGCCAGCTCTTTGAGCTGGTTTTTTTTTGCCTAAATTTTAATGAGTGTTGAAGATGAGTGAATATCAATACCGATATTGCTATGAATTAACGCTAGCAACATTATGCCGATTTCCTTTTGGCGCTCAGTTAGAGATAGTTGAAACATGTCTTGCCAGCTCTTTG
>NZ_JBRILQ010000085.1:0-4935 GCF_052977045.1 Shewanella sp. 125m-7 | reverse complement strand
GTACTGGCTAACGATAGCGATGCCGATACTAGTGATAGCTTAACCGTTACGGGGATCTTATTGGGCACCACAGGCACAGCAACCACTGTTGCAGATGGGGCTCCAGGGGTGATCACGAATGACTACGGCACACTAACCATCTATGCCGACGGTAGTTATAACTTTGTCGCTAACGGCAGTGCCTCACAGGCGCTTGCCAATCAAGAGACTGCCAAGGTCGAGTTCACTTATACGGCTAGCGATGGTATTGAGTCCCTCACTACCACGCTCACCATTACCATTACTGGTACTAATGACGCGCCAGAAATCGTTAGTACGACACCAGTGACCGTTTCGGAAGAAGGCTTACTTAACGGTATTATTGATAATGTAGGTGATCCATCTGATACAACCAACCTCAAAACCCAAAGCGGGACAATTAAGTTTACTGATGTTGACGCACCAAATAGTAGCGTTTTCACCCTTTCACTCAACGGTTCTGCAGTCAACGTTTCTTCCAACGACCTGCCTGTTGAGTGGACTTGGGAGGCTTCCACAAATACCCTTACAGGGGTCTCAGGTACGACGACAGTGATGACAATAGTGTTAGGTGCGATTAGCTCCGATGCCTCAGGTTATTCAGCTAGCTATACCGTCAACTTGCTCGCGCCTCTAGATCATGGGTTAAATGATATAGAAGATATCATGACGCTCAATTTTGGTGTCACCATTAACGATGGTTTCACCGACGAGCCAAGCACATTTGCAGTCACGATAGAAGATGATGCGCCGATAGACGAAGTTGATGAATCCTTAGTAAACGATATAACACATATACCTAATGCCACTGTAACGGAGGATCTATTCGATCCTGGTGCAGATGGATTCGGCAGTGTAAATTTTGAAGTCATTACCCAGGGGCTGCAGTATCAGGGGACAGATCTAACTTACACCATGAATGGAAGTACATTAACGGCTAGCGCTAATAATGTTGACGTATTCACCGTGACAGCCGTGATGGATGCAAATGGTCACTACGACTATCAATTTACACTTCTACAAGAGGTCGATCTCGAAACGATTATTCAGTACGACTTAACTACTGCTCCAGCTGGTAACAATGCCGCATATTATGTCGACTCAGATGGCACGATTTACTCTCATGATGATCAGGCTGCTAGTACCGTCTCAACTATAATCGGTTATACCAATGATATTATCTCAAAGGTTAATGCTAATGAACATGGTATTGGTGTTGGCTCGGGGCCCACAATAGGCACGAATGAATCAATCACAATCGACTATGAAAACGGAACTTCATTTGCTGCTATTAATTTGGGGACAGGTAAGAACGCTCAGCGAGATGGGACGACAACGCTTAAGTACACCGTCACTTATGGCGATGGTACAACGAGGGAGGTTGAGCAAACCTTTAATGGAACATGGTTAATTGAAGAGCCTGAAAATATCGATGGTTCTCCAATTATGTCAATTGAAATTGAATATGTTGCTAATGATGACTTCCAGATCACAAGCCTGTCTTCTGCTGCGCTAGTATACAATACACCTATAGATCTGGAGTTTGCTTATACAGCGACAGACAATGATGGCGATGCGATACCATTTACTGATGAAAATAATGGTCATTTCTTTATCACATTAACACCGGATAACTACATACCTAATGCGATTAACAATAGTTATGCCGTTGCAAACAGTGAAACTGTCACTGGTAACGTCATTACTGATGATACAGGTACAGGTGTCGACAGTGATGCGAATGGACACGACCTAAAAATCAAGCAAATTAACGGTGATGATTTAACCTTTAATAATGGTGTCGCAACGATCCAGGTAAATGGAGGAATGCTAACTATTTATGAAAATGGA
This sequence comes from Shewanella sp. 125m-7, assembly GCF_052977045.1. Classification (NCBI taxonomy): domain Bacteria; kingdom Pseudomonadati; phylum Pseudomonadota; class Gammaproteobacteria; order Alteromonadales; family Shewanellaceae; genus Shewanella; species Shewanella sp. 125m-7. The sequence goes on along the minus strand of NZ_JBRILQ010000085.1, from coordinate 3,066 downwards.
GACTATCAATACCAACATAACGGCAATAGTTCATCTCCTGTTAATTTCACTTACGCTATCCAAGATGCTAATGGAGGACTTGATACTGCCAGCGTAAATATTGAAATATTTAATCAAGAAACACTCAACCCAGGAGACGACCAATATACAGGAACCTCTGAGAGCGAAGTAATTATTAGTGACACAACAAGCATCGTTCCGGGTGAAGATTACAATCTAGCCTTCATCATAGATACCTCTGGTAGCATGAGTAATGTTATTACTGCAGCCAAACAACAGCTAACTGCAACATTTCAGCAGCTATACGATAGTTTACAGGGTTCAAATAACACTATGCCAGGCTCTGTTACTATATCGTTTGTCGAGTTCGGCCTAAATGTAAAACAATCATTTTCAGTCAACTTAGCAGATCAAGGAGCCTTAACGACTCTTCTGTTAGCTGTTGATAGCCTCAAAGCAATTGGTTGGACGAACTACGAAACCGCTTTTGATGAAGCGATGGCTTTACTTAGTGCCTCGGCAATTCAAAATAATGAAGCCAATAACATTGTTTACTTTATTACCGACGGTAAACCTAACCGCTCCGACAGTGATTCAGGTAGCACCAACGCAGAACTTAATGCCCTAGGAGCATTTAACGAACTCAATGCGTTAAGCTTCAACGGCTTTATCACCACGATTGAAGCCATAGGTTTAAATGGCAACATAGATCAAGTCACTCTAGATAAATTTGACTCAGATAATGATGCCCAAACTGGCGTTAATATTAATGATCTCGCAGATACGATCTTGTCTTCTGAGCTGTTACCTGGAAGTGACACCATCTATGCTGGCACCGGAAATGATATTATATTTGGCGACTTAGTGAAATTTGATTCATTACAAGCATATGACGCTCTAGCCAAATACGTTGCTATAAAAACAGGTACAGATATCGCTGAGGTGTCAGTAAATGATGTCCATCTGTATATCAAGTCCCACTATGAAGAGTTCGATATTTCGCGAGCTGATGATTTAGGAGACTTACTTTACGGCGAAGCTGGAGACGATATCATCTTCGGGCAAGGTGGCGCAGATACACTCAATGGCGGCACAGGTAATGACATCCTTCTAGCAGGTGAAGCTGACGATACACTGATTGGTGGATTGGGCCGAGATCTACTCTCTGGGGGCGAAGGAAGCGATGATCTATACGGTGGCACGATAGCTACCCCTGATGATAGCGAAACCGATTACTTTGTTTGGAACTCAGATTCTGCGGATGGCAATAACACCATCGATAACGTATATGGCTTTAATCCTGAGCATGACGTCTTAGATCTTTCTGATGTCTTGATTGGTGAGAACTATGGGAATTTAGAGGATTACATCTCATTTGACTTCACTGGTACTAACACAACTATTTTTATAGATGCTAATGGCAGTTCTCTAGGTAGTGACGGGGTCAGTATCATACTAAATGGAGTGGAATTAGAGTCCATATACGGAAACTCAGCTTCAGATGTTATTGTCGGATTACTGAGAGATGAGGCGCTAATAGTCGATCCAAATACCACACCGTTTATCCCTCCTTATGAGCAAACTGATGACGGATTAAACATCCCATAATAATCAATCAAAAGTCTTAATTTATCGATTTGATCATTAATAAAGGCCACTACATCTTGTGGCCTTTATCTTATTTTACACTATTTCAGCTTTCTCCCTCCTAACATACCGCTTATAAAACACAAACTTAAAGCGTCAAAAAATTGACCTGCGGCACTCAGTTGTATAACATCGCCCGATTAAGGGTTACTTTTAACGACTCAGTTTTAACAAACTTGTTTTTGCAGGGAGCAGGACAATGAAATCGATAATCACAACACAAGCTGGACATATCCAAAACCTCAATGGAATTGTTACCGCGACAGTTAACGGTGGTGTTCAGCAGCTTAGTGAAGGTGAGCTCGTTCCTGCAGGAACGAGTATATCGATAGCTGAAGATAGCTCTGTTGACATCCTATTAAATGACGGCAGCTCCCTTTCATCCTCATCAGAGGAAAGCAGTAAGCCCTTAAATACCAATCCCACGAATAGTTCTCCCTCAGCTGAAGACGAAGCCCTAAGTGAAATCGAAGAAATCCAAGCATTAATCGCATCTGGTGAGGATCCAACGCAAGGCCCCGTTACTGCAGCGGGTAATCAAGCAGGTAATGAGGGAGGCTCAAGTCATGTATCAATTACTCGTGGTGGTTCTGAAACCATTGCTAATGCTGGTTTTGATACCTCTGGAAAAACACTCACCCAAGCACTAGACTCAAGTGACAGTTTAAATTCTGAAGAAATTAATTCTTTTAATAATCCAACTAATACCATCAATGACACCAACACTATCGATGAGGATGGTATCGCGACAGGTAACGTTTTAGATAACGACTCAGATATCGACAACGACCTGTCCGTTGTTAGCTTTGAAGTCGGCGGCGAGATCTATACTGCGGGCACCACTGTCGAACTGGAAGGTGGCTCTCTAGTCATCAATGAAGATGGCTCTTACACCTTCACCCCCTATGACAACTGGAACGGCACGGTTCCTGTTATCACTTACACCACCAACACGGGCTCAACAGCCACACTAACACTTGAAGTGACGCCTGTAGACGATCCAACCATTGCACGTAATGACAGTAATACAGTTAAAGAAGATACTCCAGCAACAGGCAATGTGCTCACTAATGACACTGATGTTGATAACGAATTAACCGTTACCGAATACAACGTTGATGGAATTAGTTACGTAGCAGGTGAAACAGCAGAAATTGAAGGCGGCAAGCTGGTTATCAACACCGATGGTAGCTATACATTCACGCCAAATGATGATTGGAACGGTGAAGTACCAGTTATTACCTACACCACCAATACAGGTGAAAGTGCCGAGCTAACGCTTGAAGTTAAACCTGTGGATGATACTGCGCCGATTGGGAAAGACGATAACGCTGAAGTCGACGAAGGCGCTCAAGTATTAATTAACGTCGCCAGCAATGACTCTGACAGTGAAAGTGGACTGAACTTAGCCAGTATCGT
>NZ_JBRILQ010000084.1:0-5165 GCF_052977045.1 Shewanella sp. 125m-7 | reverse complement strand
CTAGCAACATTATGCCGATTTCCTTTTGGCGCTCAGTTAGAGATAGTTGAAACATGTCTTGCCAGCTCTTTGAGCTGTTTTTCTGCTTTGGATTTAGAACTCTCATTTTATAAGCATTGCCAACACTGCAGTGGTGTTTAGTTTGGCCGCAAAAAAGTCGAGTAATCACTAATATCATCAAGCGGTAATTCACTTGTTGTTGCCAATATTTTCAGATAAGTTTAATCATCCCTTAAATTATTTTGCTTTATAGAGCATAAGATAAAGCAATGCTTACGACTTAAAATTCATTACGTTATAGAGTGATGTATCGCCAGCTCGAGTCTCGTCTCTGTTAAATGACTCCTGTAAAAGTATGAGCCGACAACGTGGCATGCCTTGGAGTCTAAAAATGTAGTATCTTGTTGATTCTACATTAGGGGGTTAGTTATATTGCGGGTGGTTTAGTAATATTGCTAGACGTTAGATTTCAACAAGACACGGAGCTGTTAGTGAATCTTCTTCAAGAATATGAAAAACAACAGCGTTGGCGAAACTGGCAGCGCTATCTTCAGTTTATACCTGTGAGTCAAGATGACTCGATGGTTGATCTTGGTTGCTCTGTTGGAGATGTATCCCGCCTTTTTTCGTATCGAGTCAAAAATGTTTTAGGTGTCGATATTAATCAAGAATTCATTGATTTCTGTGAGTCAAACAAAGTCAGCAATGAAACCTTCATATGCACTGATATTCTGAGCTTAGATTACCTATCTGTTGGAGCTGTAAACGGAATTTGGAGCAGTTTTTCCCTTTCCTATCTTAGCAATCCACTCGACTTTTTAGTCTCTGTATATTCAAAAATGAACCAGGGAGCTTGGATAGCATTACTCGATGTCTCCTGCTTTATTTCTGGGAATCTCAGCAGCAATAGTAAGTACTACGACAAGGTGAGGAGCTTTGAACTTGAATCATACAAGTCTGGCATTTATGACTTTGATTTTGGTGCCAAAATGCAGAACTTATTGCAAAATTCCGGATTCGAAATCGTCTATGTTGACAATGATGTTGTCGATCCAGAGTTAAATTTCTCCGGTGCAGCGCCGACAGAAATTATTGAGAGTTGGGTAGCAAGGCTCGATAGAATGCAGAGATTAAAAGAAGAGTTAGGGACGCAATACACTGAATTTTGCGATGAACTACTTACCAGTCTTAGTTCTGAGCATCACCAAAAGCGAGAGAATGTTAGGTTCGTTGTTGCAAAGAAATCTAACTCATATCAGTCCAAACAAAGTGCGTAATACCAGAAGTTGCTAATGTATGCGGGCAGCAATTTACGACAACTATTTACGAGCGTTATTTGCGACCGGGATAAATGGAATCACGCTGTCATTTTTACCGCTATGTTAGGTGCGCTTTTTGCTACTGGATATGAATGATGATTAAACAAAGGGATTTGGTGTAATTGATGAAAAGTGCGCTGTTTATATTTTTTATTGCCTTGATAAGCCACTCTGTACATGGCACTAATTTTGTTGGAGTGACTAATTTTGTAGGAGTGACTAAGTGTGTTGAATGTCATCAAAAAGAGGTGGCAGAATGGCAGACTTCCCAACATGCTCAGGCCATGAGCCACGCGAGTGATGAGACCGTATTAGCGGATTTTGATCAAGCATCACTTATGTTTCAAGGTAAACAAAATCGCTTTTTCCGCAAAGGGAAAGAGTTTTGGGTGAATATAGAAGGCCCCAATAATCAGTTCTTTGATTATCAGATAAAGTACACCTTTGGTGTATACCCATTGCAGCAATATATGGTGGAGTTTGGTGACGGTAGAGTCCAGCTTATTCCTTATACTTGGGATGCTCGCAGTAAAGAGGAGGGCGGTCAGCGCTGGTATCATCTCTACCCGCAATTTACTCAACAGTCTGATGAGTTTTTTTGGTTAAATGAAGGGCAAAACTGGAATTACATGTGTGCGGATTGCCATTCTACCAATATAAAGAAAGGCTATGACAAACAAAAAAACACTTACCAAACGACCTGGTCGGAAATCAATGTTTCTTGCGAAGCTTGTCATGGTGCCGCTTTCGAGCATGTAAAATGGGCTGGTCAAAAAAATAAAAGTGCCAATAAGGGATTTGACCGTACTTTACAGCCAAGTGTTACGAATTGGGGCGACAGCGGAACCGGTATTCTCGAGCCTCAAGGCTTGCAACCTAGCCAACAATTAACAGCTTGTGCCCAGTGTCATAGCCGAGGCGTACAGCTTAATGAAAGCCATGATAACATTGAAAATAATGAATATTTAGATAGGCAACAGTTAACACTGATTAACAGTGAACTTTACCATAGTGATGGGCAGATCTATGATGAAAACTATGTGTATGGCTCCTTTCTTCAATCAAAAATGAGTCAGGCAGGGGTTGTTTGCTCTAATTGTCATAACCCCCACACAGGAAAGGTTAAAATGGCAGAGCCAGCTTTGTGCTTGCAATGTCATAGTCCAAGCCACTACGCCGCTGAAGTGCATTCTCGCCATGAGTCTGGTACCGAAGGCAGTTTGTGCAGTGACTGTCATATGGTTGAAGAAAAGTACATGCAAGTTGATCTTCGCAAGGATCATAGCTGGCAAATCCCACGCCCCGATTTAAGTGAGAAAATGGGTGTACCAAACGCATGTGTCAGTTGTCATAAACAGAAAGATAATAAATGGGCAAGTACACAATTAGCTAAATGGTTTCCAGATTCTGCCATCCAAAATAGTGCTCATTTCTCACAGGCTTTTTTTGCCGCAGATAATTTACATCAAGGAGCGGAGAGGCGATTAAAGGAGGTTGTGGAAAATAAGCAACTAAGCTCAATTATTACAGCGTCTGCTTTAGAACGGTTGGCACAATATCCAGGGCAAGTGGCTTATAGAACGAGTCTAGCCTCTTTAAACAATAGTAGTAGTCTAGTCCGCTTGGGTGCTGTGCAAGCAATGGCCCCCTATTCACCAGAGCAGCAGTGGCACGCATTAAGCTCTATGTTAAATGATCCCGTGCTCAGTATACGGCTTCTTACGGCAAGTTTACTGGTACCACAATGGCCAAGGCTGACTAAGCAGCAACAGACTCTGCTTAAGCCGAGTTTAGACGAGTATTTAGCGGTTCAACATTACAATAGCGACCGCGCGGGTAGAACGAATATTGCGAATGTTTATCGTCACCAAGGCTTGTTGGCTCAAGCGGAAGAAGAGTATTTAGGCGCGATACAAGTCGAACCCATTTATGTACTTTCTTATATTAATCTAGCCGACCTTTATCGGAGTTTGCAGCGCAATGACCAAGCGATAGCGATATTAAAGCAAGGTCTGTTAGTGGTTAAGCAAAATGGGATTTTACATCATGCATTGGGGTTAGCTTATATTCGAGACAAACGCATGAAAGTGGCCACGGAACATCTACTTAACGCAACCATATTTGAACCCGCTAATGCACGTTTCCATTACATTTATGCATTAGCTGTTGAGTCTCATGACCGAGTAAAAGCTGAGCAAGCATTAATAACGGCTTATGAATTAAGTCATGACCCACAGTATTTATACCAACAATGCGATTTTCTTATTCGGAATAAACGCAAGAATGCGGCTGTTTGTGTTGAGCAATTAGAAAAACTGGTGCCAGTAGGCGCCGTGAAAGCGCTCAAAAGAAAACTGCAATAGCGGTACTCTTCGCAATATTTTATGAGACTGATTTTAGGCCTACTAATGAGCATGCTATTGGTACAGTGTGAGGAGTCATAGTCATGGTGTACATTGCAGTGCAAAGCATCCTATTTTACCTTATGTTATTGATAGGGTTGAATCTGACCATGAAGGATTTACGGCGTATCAAACGCCATCCCTATTTAGTGGTTGGCATCACCGTCGCTCAAATAGTCATGCTACCGTTATTGGCTTACCTATTAATATTGCTGTTTAAACCTCAAGAATCTATTGCTATTGGTATGATGCTGGTTGCGATTTGTCCAAGTGGGGCATTATCGAATTTCTATAGCCTGATGGCTAAAGGGGATGCGGCGCTATCATTAACGTTAACGGCTGTGAGTAGTTTTGTCTCCGTCTTTGTTTTACCTATTATTTTGATATTTTTCTACTCGCAATTTAGTGTCAGCTCATCTCAATTATCAAGCGTGGTTGTCACACAAGCGGTTCAACTCAGTTTGACGCTATTGCTGCCGGTGGTGATGGGTATATTCATCCGAAATAAGTTTGAAATTAAGCTAATACCTCGATTAGCACAACTTGAACGATGTGGTTTTATCGGTTTGTTATTACTTATTGCAGGGATATTGGTCAATAATTTTGCGGCGATTGGTGAACAGTTACTGTTACTGATTATTCTTTCTAGCACTTTTACGCTACTGGCTATGTTGTTAGCTTCTTGCTTATGCCGATTCGCTAAGTTAACAATAACAATGAGCCTAAGCATTCTTTTTGAATTCCCGGTTCGAAATTTGGCTGTCGCGACCTTTGTTGCTGTAAATGTTTTTGCTCGCGCAGATTATTTGTTATTTGCAGCTTTATTTTTGGTGATTCAAACCCCCTTTATGTTGTTGTCTGTCTGGTGGGGGAGAAGATGGGTTAGCCTTGCTTAAGTGTTTGAGAAGGAAGTTCACCAAATAGTTGGCGATATTCTGATGCAAAACGGCCTAGCTCTAAAAATCCCCACTGCAGTGCAGCATGCGATACCGTGATTGAAGCATCGCTAGTTAATAGCGTTTCTCTGACTCCATTTAGTCGAACGACCTTAAGGTAACGGATCGGTGTTATTCCTAAGTATTCACGAAAACCATACTCTAAACTGCGTTCGCTGAGGTTTGCCACTGTGCACAACTCAGATATTGAAGGCAAGCATGATGCAAATGATTGAAGATAGTCTATTACTCGATAAACACCTGCTATCCTGCGTGAATGAGGGCTTAAGGTGCTGGTATTATGTTCACTATTTAGTACCGTTTTTAAGGTGATTTGAGTGACTGAATTGGCGATAAACTCGCAAGTTTTTACTGATTGAAATAGGTTGTCAGTACTTGCAATTAATTTGAATATATAAAGAATACTATTTGGGCTCTTCTCCGCTTAAGTGAGTCTATTCATATCAAAGATCATAAATAACATTATCATTTACAACACTTTCTTATCT
>NZ_JBRILQ010000083.1:0-5298 GCF_052977045.1 Shewanella sp. 125m-7 | reverse complement strand
TCAGCGCAGCGTTCTGTAAGTGAGCCTGCGAACGTTCCGTATCCCGTAAGGCCGCAGGCCGTTCCGCTTTTCCGTCTTTGCTTTTACCTAGAACCTGCATTTCCTAGGACCTAGGACCTTCTTAGCTTTTTAAGTAATACTCTTTATACCATTCAACAAACTTCTGTACGCCTTCTTCGACGCTAGTTTGTGGCTTATAGCCTACAGTGTTGAATAAGTCTTCAGTATCGGCCCATGTTGAATGTACATCGCCAGGCTGCATATCCATCATGTTTTTAATGGCTTCAATACCTAACGATTTCTCAAGCGCAGAGATGTAATCCATTAGTTGAACCGGGCTACCATTACCGATATTAAACACCCGATAAGGTGCAGAGCTCGTTGCTGGAGTGCCCGAATCACTTGACCAATCTGGATTAGCAGCAGGAATACTGTCTTGGATACGGATGATGCCTTCAACGATGTCATCAATATAGGTAAAATCGCGGCTTAAGTTGCCATGGTTATAAACATCAATAGCCTCACCTTTCACTATCTTATTAGTGAACTTAAGTAGCGCCATATCAGGACGCCCCCAAGGACCATAAACAGTAAAAAATCTAAGCCCTGTCGTTGGTACACCATAAAGATGAGAGTACGTATGTGACATTAACTCATTGGCTTTCTTGGTCGCGGCATATAGCGAGATAGGGTGATCAACACTGTCGTCTGTTGAGAATGGCATTTTTGAGTTAAGGCCATAGACAGAGCTTGAAGAAGCATAAACCAAATGCTGAATTTTATGGTGACGACACCCTTCTAAAATGGTCAAGTGGCCAACCAAATTACTGTCGGCATAGGCCATAGGGTTATCGATTGAGTAACGCACACCCGCTTGCGCCGCGAGGTGAATCACTCGATCAAAACCTTGCTCAGCAAACAGCGCCGCAATGCCTTCTCTATCGGCTAAATCTAACCTCTTAAATGAAAAAAGAGCCTGAGACTCTAAATTTTTAAGGCGATCAAGTTTTAGGTTAACATCGTAGTAATCATTTATGTTATCGATACCAACCACTTCATGACCAGCAGCACATAAACGTTCACTGACTTTTGAACCGATAAAACCTGCTGCACCTGTTACTAAATACTTCATAAAATTCTCTTTTGTTAAAAGAAGACCCTAGATACTAGGACGTTCGCAAACTCTCTGAATAGCAAGGTTCTAGGACCTAGGACGCTTCGCTGCGAGGACGGACTACGTCCTACTAGGGAAATCAAAAACAAAACAGCGTTGCCTTTGACCTTGCAGCTCTTTCCCGCTTTTCCGTCTTAGCTTGTACCTAGAACCTAGGACCTTTCTTTTCCCTAGGACCTTCTCAGCTTTGCCTCAATCCGACCCAAACAAGTCTCGTGTATACACCTTGTCAGCAACATCGGCTAACTCATCAACCATTCGGTTCGATACTATGACATCTGATATCTGTTTAAATTCATTCAAATCTTGCATCACGCGAGAGTTAAAAAATTCGGGCTCAGTCAACACAGGCTCAAATACTACAACCTCAATGCCTTTAGCCTTAATGCGCTTCATAATGCCTTGAATAGAAGATGCCCGGAAATTATCTGAGCCTGACTTCATAATTAGACGGTAAACACCGACAACTTTAGGTTGTTTTTTAATAATTGAGTCTGCAATAAAGTCTTTACGCGTCGAGTTAGCATCAACAATTGCGCTAATCAGGCTATTTGGTACGTCAGCATAGTTTGCACGTAATTGCTTGGTATCTTTAGGTAAGCAATAACCACCATAACCAAATGACGGATTATTGTAGTGCGAGCCAATTCGAGGGTCTAAACCGACACCTTGAATAATTTGGCGGGCATCTAAACCATGAGATTCAGCGTAGCTATCTAGCTCATTAAAGTACGCGACGCGCATAGCAAGATAAGTATTAGAAAAAAGTTTAACCGCTTCAGCTTCAGTTGAATCAGTGAAAAGAATATCGATATTCTGTTTAATCGCCGCATTTGCAAGTAAGTTAGCAAATACTTCAGCACGCTCAGAGCGCTCACCGATAATAATACGTGATGGGTGCAAATTATCGAATAAGGCTCGGCCTTCACGTAAAAACTCTGGCGAGAAGATGATATTCTGAGTATTAAACTTATTCCTGACGGACTCTGTGTAACCTACTGGTACAGTTGATTTAATCACCATCACAGCATTAGGGTTAATAGCGAGTACATCTTGAATAACCGCTTCAACAGATGAGGTATTAAAGTAGTTAGATACGGTATCGTAATCGGTAGGCGTTGCAATAATCACGTACTCAGCATCTTGATACGCTAGCTTTTTATCTAACGTTGCCGTTAAATCGAGCTTGTGATTAGCTAAGTAATCTTCAATTTCTGTATCCGCTATAGGTGATAAACCTTGGTTAATCATCTCGACTTTTTCAGCAACAATATCAACCGCCATCACGGTGTTTTTTTGCGCCAACAACACTGCGTTTGACAGGCCTACATAGCCCGTCCCTGCTATAGCAATTTTCATCTTAAAACCTTAAAAATAAATATCCGCGTAAAATAACACTCAAGCAGCAAAAAGTCTTGTTTTAGGCCACATTTTTACCGTAATGAAGGAACGAGATCCTAGGACGCTTCGCTTCGAGGACGGCCTCCGGCCTGCTAGGAAATCAAAAGCAAAACAGCAACACCTTCAACTTTCGCTTAGCTTAACCGGCTCAGCTACTCTCGGCTCTTCCGTTTTAGATTTTACCGTCTTTGCTCTTACCTAGGATCTTGTACCTGTTCTTCCTAGGACCTAGATCCTTCTTAGCTTCACGTAGGTTGGGCTTTAGCCCATCAAAGTTTCATTTAAATAAAAAGAATTGACGGCATAAATGCCGACCACATTGATAAGAACGTTTTCACCGTGAGCGAAGCGTACTATAGGCCAAAGGTAATTCCTCTATACTCGTCTCAGCTTGTCCGATTTTTTACCGTCTTTGCTCGTACCTAGGATCTAGAACCTGCTTTTCCTAGGACCTTCTTAGCCTATTACCGTCAGCGCAGCGTTCTGTAGGCCAAAGGCCGTTCCATCTTTGCTTACCGTCTTTGCTCGTATTAGGATCTAGTACCTGCTTTTCCTAGGACCTTCTTAGCCTTTAACCGTCAGCGAAGCGTTCTGTAGGCCAAAGGCCGTTCCGTTTTACCGTCTCAGCTTGTACCGACTTTGCTCTTACCTAGGACCTGCTTTCCTAGTACCTAGGGCCTTCTTGCTTTAAGCTCGTATAGAATCTAGCAGGAGCGTAGCGACACTCTAGCCGTGGCGGAGCCACGTTCTAGTCTCTGCCCCCTAATAACAACGATAAGGAAGTCATTTATGCAAATCATCCATCATGGTGCTGTTAATGGAGTAACTGGTTCATGCCACCAGCTTAATATCAACTCCAACTCAAGTATTCTCATTGACTGCGGCTTATTTCAAGGCGCTGAAACAGCAGGTAAAACCGCTGCAGACCAGCTCGAAATTGAATTCGATATTAGTCATATCACCGCACTGATTATTACCCATTGCCATATTGATCATGTTGGTAGGCTGCCATATCTACTTGCCGCAGGTTTTGATGGCCCGATATATGCGACATCAGCAACTGCAGCCCTACTCCCCATGGTGATAGAAGATGCACTCAAGGTCGGCGTCACCAGAAATCAGCGATTAATTAGTTTATATTTAAAGCGCTCACAACAATTAATTAAGCCTATTGATTATGGCCAATGGTTTCCCTTAGAGGTCAATAATAGCGACTTCGGCTTTCAACAAGCTAAAGCAAGGTTTAACGTCGCAGGGCACATTCTTGGCTCAGCCTATGTTGAAATAGAACTCAGTAATAATCTGCTAGCTTACAGTGACAATCACAATGACAAAGACAAAGACAAGCACCTAATCGTATTTTCAGGTGACTTAGGAGCCAGTAACACACCGTTATTGCCAAGCCCGAAAAGCCCATTACGGGCAGACACCTTAGTGATAGAGTCAACCTATGGCGATAAAAACCACCTTAATCGCGAAAGACGAGCAGAAAGCTTACGCCATGTTATTGAAAAATCAGTTAACGATAACGGCGTAGTACTGATCCCCGCTTTTAGCATTGGGCGCACCCAAGAATTACTGTACGAACTAGAGCAAATCATTTTTGAGCAACAACACAACCCTATGTGGCAAAGCATAGATATCATTGTCGACTCGCCCATGGCGGCTAACTTTACAGAGCAATATATAAAATATAAAAAACTGTGGGACTGTGAGGCCAAAGCCGTATTAACCCAGCAGCGCCATCCACTGGATTTTGCTCAGCTTTACACCATAGATAGCCACCAAGATCACTTAGCGGTAATCAACTACCTTTCAAGCAGACAAAAACCTGCGGTGGTGATTGCAGCAAGCGGCATGTGTACGGGCGGGCGAATCGTCAACTATCTACAGCGATTTTTAGCCCAGCCCACTGCAGATATTCTATTTGTGGGATACCAGGCAAAAGGCACGATAGGACGGGATATTCAGACATACGGGCCAAACGGAGGCTACGTCTATATTGAAGGGGATAAAATTGATATCAAAGCAGGAGTACATACCATCAGTGGCTATTCAGCCCATGCAGATCAACAAGACCTGATAAACTTTGTCGAAGGCATACAGCATAAGCCTAAACACATACGCATCGTCCACGGCGATTCTGATGCCAAACAAGCGTTAGCTGATAAATACCGGCAACTCTTACCTAACGCAGAGATTGAAATAGGAACAAGCTAAGACTATAAAGCCTAAGCTATTCACCACAAAGGACACGGAGCGCTACGCGACACGAAGAAAACAACATCAAGACCAACGCTAATCTTTTGCTCTACGCACTTCTCCGTGTCCTCCGTGAAAGCGAAGCGCTTCGTGGTGAAAATGCTCTTCACTCTTGTAATCAAAACCCAAATCAATACACCACACAGAAATGCGCTTAGCTCTGTAATCAAAAAACCAAGCTATTCACCACAGAGGACACGGAGCGCTACGCGACACCAAGAAAAGCAACATCAAGACCAACTAAAAATAGCGCTAATCTTTTGCTCTACGCACTTCTCCGTGTCCTCCGTGAAAGCGCAGCGCTTCGTGGTGAGAATACTCTTCATGCTGTAATCAAAAGCCAAAGCTATTCACCACAAAGGACACGGAGCGCTACGCGACACGAAGAAAAGCAACATCAAGACCAACTAAAAATAGCGCTAATCTTTTGCTCTACGCACTTCTCCGTGTCCTCCGTGAAA
>NZ_JBRILQ010000082.1:0-5453 GCF_052977045.1 Shewanella sp. 125m-7 | reverse complement strand
ATCCCCACCAGAATACTGGTAGGGATTATCTTTCATCTGCAGGATCGGTCAAGTCCTCTTAAACGATCGGCATTGCTGCCAATGGCGGTGCTTTTTTTTTAAAAGAAGGTCCTAGGAAGAAGAGCCTCGACTCTAGGGCGCTACGCTGCGAGGGCGGGCTTCGCCCTGCTAGAAAGTGCAAAGGCTTGACGGGCTAAAGCCCGAGCTACATATCTTAGGCTCTAGGCTCTAGGTTTTAGGACCTAGGAACTAGGACCTTTCTCAGCCTTTCCTATTTTTTCCGTAAGCGCAGCGTTCCGTAGTGACGTAGTCACGTTCCCTAGGCCGCAGGCCGTTCGGCTGTTACCGTCTTTGCTTTCTCCGTCTTGGCTTTCATCCTCTTTGCTGTTTGCCTTTCCTAGAACCTTCCCTTTTCCCATATCTAAAAAAGTTAGCTTAATTCGGCCGCAACCGCTAACAAAGATCACGCTTTGTGTTAATCTTCCGTGATTCGCATCACCTGTCATCCAACTAACAAAAATAAAGAAAAGGTTTCCAATGGACGATAATAAACGCCCGCTCTATCTTCCTTTTGCCGGTCCAGCCATTCTTGAAGCCCCTTTGATCAACAAAGGCAGCGCTTTCACCGACGAAGAACGGATATTTTTCAATCTAGAAGGCCTACTGCCACACGTGATTGAAACCATTGAAGAGCAAGCCTCACGCGCTTACGACCAATATAAAAACTTCAGCAATGATCTCGATAAACACATCTATCTTAGAAACATTCAAGATACCAACGAGACCTTGTATTACCGTCTAGTACAAAACCACATTACCGAGATGATGCCTATCATCTATACCCCAACTGTGGGTATGGCCTGTGAGCGTTTTTCTAAAGATTATCGCCGTAACCGTGGCCTATTTATCTCGTACGCCAATAAAGACCGTATCGACGACATTCTTAATAACTCGACTCGTCAAAAAGTGAAAATCATCGTGGTGACCGACGGTGAACGCATTTTAGGCTTAGGCGACCAAGGTATTGGCGGCATGGGGATCCCTATTGGTAAGCTGTCACTCTACACCAGCTGTGGTGGTATTAGCCCAGCTTACACCCTGCCAATAACCTTAGATGTGGGTACCGATAACCCGCATCTGCTTGAAGACCCAATGTATATGGGTATGCGTAGCCCGCGTATTGGCGGCGAAGAGTATAAAGAGTTTGTAGAAGCCTTTATGCAAGCTGTCAGTCGCCGCTGGCCAGATGCACTGATCCAGTTTGAGGATTTCGCGCAAAAGAACGCCATGCCACTGCTAGAGCGCTATAAAGATCAATACTGCTGCTTTAACGATGATATTCAAGGTACGGCTGCAGTAACCGTTGGCTCGCTCTTAGCCGCCTGTAAAGCCGCAAAAAGTAAGCTTAGTGAGCAACGCATTACCTTCTTAGGTGCTGGCTCGGCAGGTTGTGGTATTGCAGAGGCCATCGTGGCGCAGATGGTGTCTGAAGGCATTAGTGAAACTCAGGCTCGCAAGCAAGTGTTTATGGTTGATCGCTGGGGCATGCTGCAATCAAACATGCCTAATTTGCTGCCATTCCAGCAAAAGCTGGCGCAGCAGTGCGATGACATTGCCAACTGGGATAACTTTAGCGACAACATCTCACTACTCGATGTCGTCAACAATGCTAAACCAACAGTATTGATAGGTGTATCAGGTGCACCTGGCTTGTTTACTGAAGAGATCATCAAAGCGATGCACAGCCATTGCAAACGCCCAATTGTGTTCCCTTTATCGAACCCAACTAGTCGTGTTGAAGCAACGCCAAAAGACATCTTGCACTGGACCAAAGGTCAAGCGCTAGTGGCAACGGGGAGCCCGTTTGAGCCCGTGGTCGTCGATGATGTGACTTATGAAATCGCCCAGTGTAATAACAGTTATATCTTCCCAGGTATTGGCCTAGGCGTATTAGCCTCAGGCGCAAAACGTGTGAGTGATGCCATGTTGATGGCATCGAGCCGCGCGTTAGCCGAGTGTTCACCATTATCGATTGATGGTGAAGGTTCGTTATTACCTAAGCTTGAAGATATTCATATGGTCAGTAAGCGTATTGCGTTTGCCGTTGCCAGAGTAGCGATTGAAGAAGGTCATGCTTTACCAACAACCAATGAGTTGCTGACTTATGCGATTGAAGATAACTTCTGGACAGCAGAGTATCGTAGTTATAAAAGAACTGCGTTCTAGGCTTTAGTTCTAGAGTTAGGCTTTAGGCTTAAAGCTACAAATAGCATTTGAAAAGCAGTCATATTTGGCTGCTTTTTTGTTTTTGGGGTTTGGGGTTTTGTTTGAGTTGGGAGTATCAGATCGGCGGCCTTACAGCCGAGATGTTTATCTACCAAGCTGCGCTCGAGCTTTAAGTTAGACGCTGTCTAACAAACTACGTTGTAAGCAATCAAGCTCCGCTTGATAAAGGTCGTGGCATTGCCACATTGGTAATGCATCAGGCTGCGCCTGACAAAAGTCGTGGGATTCCATCCCACACCCGGCAAGGAGGACTGCTCGTCCTTATCCTCCTTGCATCCACCATGACGCCCCGACGAAGTTAAATGCATTAGATACGGGCCTCATACTCCAATAAAAATCGCCTAACGGCTCAGATGGGACATCCATGTCCCCCCGAGCCTAAGCCATCATCCATGATGGATCCACGGCATTTTCATCTGCGTACTTCGGCAACTTCGATGGGGAAATAGGTGTTTCCTGTGAGCCCATAATCACCGGATAAACGTTTAATTTATAAAAGTTTACTCTGACCCGATATATCATAGTACGCCTTAGTGAAGGCTTGAGCCCTATGCAGTGAAAGTTGCACGTACGGTTATTAGGAGAGCGGCACTTGGTAACTAGTGCCGCTTATCCGACCAAAGCTTGTTGGGGCGGTTATTATAAGTGATAAAATCATCAACATCTTGACCAAGTTTTAGTAATGCTAGAGAGTGTCTACTGAACTTGTTCATTACCAAAAGTTAGGTATGAAAATGGAAGAAATTACAGTTATACACCTTTCCAAAGTATATAAATTCACTGGTATTTTACTTGGTAAAGATCGAAAAACACAAATGTATAAAACGGCAGAAGGTAAATATATTGTTTTCGAAACCGAATCAGAAGACGAAGGTGGAATGACAGCTTTCCCTACTGCTCAAGCATTACTTAATAATCCTGAATACACTGAACCACAATGGATAAAGTGGGCTGGCTTAGAGTTTCCAGAATCAATGGTAGAAAGGCTGTAGTTAAGTAAATTGAGCCACTTGAAACAGTCGACTAACAACACTGTGCAGATGATGTTTGTCCTCGGCTGGTAACGTCACACTCTCTAACAGAAAGTTGCCCGAAAGTAAGTTACGAGCTATTACCAGTAGCATGATTATATCTAATGATAGATACTTTACTGAGTCAGGATAAGTAGATATTCGCTATAAGAGGTTGAATTGAATAGTTATAACATACACCTAAAGCGACAAGGTTTTGAGCTCTTAGAAGATATTGGGGCTGGTCTTTCTGGAAAAACTAAGAAAGCAAAGCAACCTTCACTTAATAGATTTGTTGCCGTTAAGTTTTTTGATAGCGCACTTAATAAAAATAATGAAGAACTAAGGAAGAAATTCAAGAGGGAGGCTTTCATTCTAGCTGAAATCCAACACCCAGCAATCCCATATGTTATAACAATTGGTGAGGTTATGGGCAGTGAAAGTGCAATACCTTACATCGTTATGGAATATATAGATGGAATGAATTTAGAGGAGTATACGAATAAAAATGGTGTTTTAGAACAACGGCAGGTTGTTCAAATTGCTACACAAGTCCTAGATGCATTGGCATTAGTTCACTCGAAAGAGATCATTCATCGAGATATAAAACCCTCTAACATCATGTTGTCTGAAACTGGGCATACTTACCTTATTGATTTCTCAATCGGCTTAGCTCCGTCTGGAAGACCTAATCTTACGCGTGCAACCAGAACAGGCGATCACTTAGGCTCTGTTGAATACATTTCTCCAGAACAAAGTATTGACATGAAGAATGTAGATCAACGCACTGATATATTTTCGCTCGGTTTAACTCTATGCAAGTTGTTAACTGGTACGCCTTCAGTTCAAGCACTAGAGAAACCAAAACTTTCTATACCTTTTGCTTTGCGAAAGATAATAACCAAAGCATGTGAATATGACAGCAAAGATCGATATTCAAATGTCAGTGAGTTTTTACGTGAACTACAGGGGGGCTTTGGTACTGGACACTTTGGGGGGAACAATCCTGGTCGCGCGCTGTGTAACGATCTAAAATGTCCAAGTGCAGATTGGTCCTCGAACGGATACTACAAGGGGGCGTATTTCATCGAAGAGTGCACCGATACCCACTGCACATTTTGTGGGAATAAACTCGTATATCAATGTACTTGCGGATATCCGATAGCAAACACTCCATTTTGTGGTGGCTGCGGTGGAGAGCTTTTTAAAGTTCCTGAGTGTGAAAAATGTGGTTCATATTTAAAGAAAATTGATATGGGCAAAGATACTTCAGATGGTTGTTCGAAATGTAAAAGCAAACAACCACAACCTCAACAAGGTTATGGGTATAGACAAGCGGCTCCACAACCCATTAAATCCGATGACATTCCATTCTGAGGACCTACACTTTCATTAATAATGACTTACAATAGATGCTTGTTGGGTTGAATTCACTTTGGTTTGTGCACTCCTATTGTAGGCGTTATCCCTATCTCAGATAATCCTACAAGTTGCATTTAGAGTATAAAATCTAGCACGTTTATGTCCAAAAATGAGTCCGCGAGCCCTGAACATATGTAAGACAAAGATAGGACAGCCATATCCTTTTTTATTCCAGCCCTATACCAAATTTGCCTTTAACCATAACGTTAAAACTTGCTGGCTCCTCAAGCTCACAGAAAAGCCCAGTTCCCCATCGGAGTTGCCGAAGTGCGTAGATAAAAATGCAGTAGGACCATCATGGATGATGGTTCAGGCTCGGGGGGACATGGATGTCCCATCTGAGCCGTTAGGCGATTTGTTGTTGAAGCATGAGGCCCGTATCTAATACACGGAGGTCACGGAGAAGATCGTAGAGCAAAAGTTCAACATGTTGATGACGAGTCTTTTGCTGCTGCTTTTGTTATAGCTGTTGCTTTT
Organism: Shewanella sp. 125m-7; assembly: GCF_052977045.1. Lineage (NCBI taxonomy): Bacteria > Pseudomonadati > Pseudomonadota > Gammaproteobacteria > Alteromonadales > Shewanellaceae > Shewanella > Shewanella sp. 125m-7. The sequence continues at coordinate 258 of NZ_JBRILQ010000082.1, read as the reverse complement.
CTTCGTGTAGCGTAGCGCTCCGTGTCCTTCGTGGTAAATGAGATCTTGCCCAGTAACGAGCTAGGGCTTTAGCCATAACTCCAAATGCCTAGAATGACGCTTGTCTAACCTGGTGTAGATACGGTCGTGACCGTCCATGTTCTGGTGAGAGGTAACGAAGTTATCAAGCTCTCGAACGAGAGGCATGGATAATGGAATGGACCCATCCACTTTTAATCGGCCTCACAATGGGCCACGATGTAGTTGCTTAAACTCATC
>NZ_JBRILQ010000081.1:0-5785 GCF_052977045.1 Shewanella sp. 125m-7 | reverse complement strand
TATCCACGTTCAGTGCTCTATATACCCAGCCGCTACCCACTTAAATATAAACAGTAGTGCTTATCCGAATAGCATTACACGTAACGTGGGTATTTTCAGCTAAGGGTATGACATTCTCCAGTCGCCTTAAATCAGACGAGTGGAGGACGCTACCTAGATGCTAGGCAACGGGTGATACAACAAATAGCAACTCACCTTGTGATACTTGCTGAGCGTTACTGTTAAGAATACGCTCGATACGATACTGCTGATCTTCAGGATAAAGTACTGCATTCTTACGGTTAAAGCCGGCTAAGGTTACCTGTGAGAACATCTTCATCGCTTCTGTAAGCGCCAAAGTCTGATCTACTGTAACAATGTCGCCTTCTTTAACGAAGTCTGCTTCACCCGGAGCTGGAGAGGTATAAAAGATACCCGCGCCCTGTGCCATAACCTTAAGCTCGTTACTCTCACCTACGCGAAGTGATGCTGTATCAACACCGACTGCTTCTGCCGCCGCTTCCATTTCAGCAATCATCTCTGGCACATCTAGCTCTGCCATAAAGCGTGGTAGATAGTTTGTATCGTAAACGCCTTCGTTGAAGGTGCCATCTTTAAGGATGCGCGTTAGCAATGGAATGTTAGTCGCGATACCTTTAATCACCACTTGATTTGCTAGGTAATCGTGTAGCTTAACAATCACATCTTCACGACTTTCACCACGGCAAATAATCTGTGCAATCAAGCTATCGTAGTAAGGAGAAACCTCTTTACCTTCACCAGCGATTGAGATGATTTCGATGTCATCACGCTCTGGCATCTGGTACTCAGTAATTAGGCCTGGGTACGGCAGTAATTGCAGAACGCCATTGCTATCAAGAGCGGCTTTCTCTGCCGTTACACGCACTTCCATCGCATAGCCAATATTTTGCGGCTCAAGCTCTGCAATCGAGCGACCCGCAGCGATATCAAAACCTGCACTCACGATATCGATGCCAGATGTGGCTTCAGTCACTGGGTGCTCAACCTGTAGACGGGTGTTCATCTCCATAAAGTAGACTTCGTTCGCGTCTAAGTTATAGATAAATTCGACCGTACCCGCGCCCATGTAGTCAGTAGCATCACCCAATAAACGGGTGTACTCCATCACGCGCTGCTTAAGCTCATCAGGCAACATCGTTGAGCCCGACTCTTCAACCACTTTCTGGTTATTACGCTGTACAGAACAATCACGTAGACCGAGTACCTTGGTGTTACCAAACTGGTCACGTAGCAACTGGACTTCAATATGACGTAGTGAAGTCACATACTTCTCTAGGTACAAGTCACCGTTACCGAACGCTGCAGCCGCTTCCGTAGAGGTCTTTTGGAACAAAGAAATCATGTCGCCTGGACGCTCAACAACCTGAATACCTTTACCGCCGCCACCTTGTACCGCTTTAAGCAGAACTGGGTAACCGATTTCGCTCGCAACATTTACTGCTTGCTCTGCGTTAGTCAAAATACCGTGACTACCAGGTACAACAGGTACGTTTTGCGCTTGTGAGGTCTTAATCGCGTTCGACTTGTTGCCCATAGTTGTCATGCTGTGCACACTTGGACCAACAAAGTTAATACCGTTGTTGACACAAAGTGCAGCAAACTGCGGGCTTTCAGATAAGAAACCGATACCTGGATGCAGTGCATCTACGTTTTCGTACTCAGCAACCTTAAGTACCGAGTAAGCATTTAGGTAGCTCTCATCAGAGGTGTTACCACCAATACAAACTAACTTGTCGTTACCTTTTAGCATATCGGCAGGTACTGACGTCATATCAGGATCTGATGCAACCAATACTACGTTGATATTGTTGTCATGTGCTTTACGGATAAGCTTAACCGCGGTACAACCTCGCGCATGCACCAGTACCTTCTCAATCGGCTTCATTAGCTGACGAGGGTCATCCTGAACAATCACTTCTTCAGCGATCAACCTTTCAGGTACCAATGTTGATACTGCACTACCAATGACATCAACAATCTTAGCCGTAGGCTTAGGCATTAATGGATCGATGCTTTGTAGTTGATCGTCAATCGTGTCACTAAATGGGTTCGTCACCAATGCATCCATCGCACCAGGTACTTTAGACAAGTAGTTAGACAGCGTTGAAGTAGATGGTAAGTATGCAGGGACAACCATTTGGCCAGCAAATGGCATGTTAGTACCTGATAGATAATAAGTTTGCACCAATGGGTGAGTCACAAAACTCGCCTGTGCACCACCTGTACAGTCGCCGTAACCAAACATCAATACTGGCAATTCGTTATCACGAATAAAGCGAGTAATACGATCGTTCACCACAGCCATTGAAAATAGTGCAGCTGCACCTTCTTTAGTCTGCATACCACCTGAACTGATGAAACAGATAACCGGTAGTCTGCGCTTAGCACACTCAATCAATAGCGCGCTGAATTTCTCTGCAGCCGCCATATCGAATGCACCCGCTTGGAATGCTGTATTTGAAACCGCTACACCGACGCGCAATGACTGACCGTTATGCTCAAAGTCAGCAAGACCTGTGATTAAACCACATGGGCGTATGCCCTTGTCTAATGCATCTTCGATAGATAGACGGAAACCAGGGAAGTTCAGCAAGTTAGCTGAAATCTTGTCACCGTTAATCTCTTCAAACTCAGTGAAGAACTTAGCGACAATTGATTCCCAACCCATTTTTCCTGTGCGCTTTTCATCGCGCAGTACTTTCTGGATGAGTAGATCTTGGTAACCCATGGTCAAACGGTTCCAGAAGTCTTTACGACGCCCGATACGCACAGGATTAATTGCACCCGTGTATTCAGCGTTTTCTTCTTCGCTGTCAAAATACTCTGGCAGCAAACGCTCGAAGAAGTAAGTCAGAATAACAAATAGGCTGTCGTTTAACTGAGGGAAACCAACACTCTTCCACTGCTCTGTACGAGTCAGTAGCTCTGCGCGGTTTGACTGGGTCATAAAGTACTTCAGCCACTTGTAGAACTTGTTCTTATCGTTGGCCACGTTTTGCGTCGATAGTGCACGGTCAATAGAGTCATGCAGTAAGTTATCAACCGAGTTACGAGACAAGCTCTTAGACATCATGGCTTCTTTAGCGATAGACGCAAGGTTACCCACGACGTTGTCGTAAAGCGCGTCGAACACCAAGATGTTATGACATTGCCAGATGAAATCTTCACGAAGCTCATCGTGAACAATCACATCTAACACGGTTAGCTTGTTAAGCTCAGGCCAATCGGCTTGAGTCACTTCAGACGGAAGCGTCTCTAGATAATTGATAAGCCCTTTGAAGTTGTTTTCAGCGTTGCCTTTCCAGCGATGGTATAGCGACCAACTGATGTTAAAGATTAGCGCCTTACGGGCTTTCTTGTAGTTCTCTTTTGGCTCACCCAAAATCAAACGCGTTAGCATGTTACGCTCGGTAGACACATCATCACGTTTAGCGATGAAGTTGCCCCATAGCTTGTTCAACTCTTCGTCATAAACCAATTTATCAGGGCTTGATAACCAAGACTGGAATACACGGTCTTGCTCTTGCTGAATACGCGCTAACAAATCACCTTCAGGTACGCTCACCTTAGATAGACGACCATACTGCTCTTGCGAGATAGAATGGATACGGCTACGTAGCGTCAAGTAACGCAAGTAACGGTATGTACTACCAAATAGGTTCAAATGCATCGTAGGGTTGTTGGCAACCGCAAGCTCTGCGTTAAGCTCTAATGCTTCAAGATTCTTAGACGGGCTTAGGAAACGTGCCAAGCTGCGATCGTAATGTTCACGTAAGTCTTCTGATTCACGCACAAAGTTGACTGCTGCTTTCTCAACCGCTTCGATGCTGCTAATGATAGCGCGGCGCAAGTTGTGCTGGCGCTCATCTCTGTCAGATGGCGAGAAATCGATAATGCCGTCGATACAACCTGAGGTATAAAGCTCTTCTGGCGATACACCTACAGATTTCGCACATTCCTGCCAAGACAAGTTGTATTTGCGCGCGATACTCTGCAGGCCTTGTGGCTGAATGGTGTTAAAAATACCATCACGTAGCGACAATAAAATGTTTGCCGCAGCAAGTGGGATAGCGCCACCAGAGTAACCCGCACCGATAACGATACCCACAGTCGGTACGTCAACGTTTGCGCTCTCAGCAATCGCTTTAGAAATTGAATGTGCTTGATTCTGGCTATTAGCGACTTCACCTGCGTCGGCACCTGGGGTGTCGATAAGGTACACTATCGGCATAGACAGTTCAGCAAAGTGGCGAATCGCTTTACAGCAAGCAATGTGATGCTCAGGCATCCACGCTCCGTTTGCTGTTGTACGCTCTTGAGCCACAAAACCGATACGGCGAGTACGAGATCCAAAATTCAGTTCAATCTCTGCACTATAAAAAGGGCCAATATGGGTTTCGGTAATGAGCTTACCTTTAAGATCGGCAATGATGCGCTTAGCACCAGGACGATTTTTATCTTGGGTTGGTTGAATCACCTTGGTGACATAACCGTCAACGTCTAACTGAGCCAAGTCTTTAAGATTGGCTTGAATCGCGTCATCGCCTAAAAGACCTTTAATCTCTTCTGAAAGCGTTTGCTTGCTGTGCTCAGGAAACAGTGAAAAATCTTTGGCTAACTGCTCTGCTTTTAAGAAAAGCGGATCGGCAGTTTGCACTTGAGTCATGTTAGTGGGCTGATTTTTGCTGGTCATCGAAAGATCCTCTGCTTTTAGCCTCTGAAATTTTTAGCCCGTAAATATAACTTTGTTATCCCGTCAATTGCTATTAAACTGCGCTAGACGCTTTGTTCCATATTTGAGACAGTGGAGATAACATGCCTGATTTAAACGGTATGATGCTCTTTGCAGCGGTAGTTAGAGCCAAAGGTTTCTCTCAAGCTGCCCGTGAAATAGGCATGCCAAAATCAACTATTAGCCGTAAAGTTGCTCAACTAGAAGAGCAACTTGGCGTGCGACTTTTGCAACGAGATACCCGTAATTTAAGCCTGACTCAGGTCGGCGCGCTGTTTTTTCAGCATTGCTCCAGTATAAGCGATGAAATTGAGGCTGCCAAAGCCACTGTTGAAAATACTCATAACGACGTTTCTGGCTTGTTGCGTATCGCTATTCCCGTCTCTTTTAGCCAAGAGTTAATCGCTACATTATGTAGTGGTTTTCTGCGCCTATACCCCAATGTTGAACTCGATGTGCAATTTACCGACAGTGATATAGGGCTTGTGGGAGAAGGTTACGATATCGCCATTAAATATGGTCCACTGCAATCGTCTGATTTAGTCGCAAGACTGCTATTTGAGCGTCAGCCTATATTAGTTGCCAGTCCTAGCTACCTGAAAGTTCATGGCACGCCCGCTACACCGCAGGATTTAGCCGAACATAGCGGTATTTTATTAGGAACATCACGTTCGGCGCCGATTTGGCCCTTAGGCAAAGGCACAAGAAAAACCATGGTTAACTTTCAGCGAAAAGTACGCGTAAACAGTGCCGTGATGGTCAAGCAACTGGTGATGGACGACTTTGGCATTGCCATGCTGTCAAACTCGGTTTGTAAGAACGAATTAGCTAGCGGCTCTTTAGTGCCAATATTACAAGAATGGCCAATAGAAGCTTTTAAAGTATACGGTGTGTATTCAAGCAGACGTCAGCTGGCCACCAACATTAGCGTATTTTTAGACTTCTTCCATAAGCGCTTTACTAGCCAAGAGTCACTACAATCTATGATGATGTAATTGAACTGGCGACAATGAGCTACTAACATCAGTGTAT
>NZ_JBRILQ010000080.1:0-5899 GCF_052977045.1 Shewanella sp. 125m-7 | reverse complement strand
ATCCCCACCAGAATACTGGTAGGGATTATCTTTCATCTGCAGGATCGGTCAAGTCCTCTTAAACGATCGGCATTGACCTCTTGTATGGCGTTTTTTTTCGAGCAAGATTCTCACCTGTATTTCATCATTTACTTGTCACTTTATTTTGCTAAACTCAAACCGAAACTAGGCTGGCTTCAAACCGTTACAGCCCGCTTAAAATAAGGTTCTATTTAACTGGAATGTAGAGCATGAGAAACACGTACGATTTTATTGAAGACAACGATTGGGATGATGATTTGGGTCCGGATTTAGATGAAATCAGCAAGAGTAAGCGTAAAAAACAGCGTCGACGAGAACAACGCAATAACCCTAAGCGAGCGAGTAACGAGGGTGAACTTTCACCTTATAACAATCATTAATTAATCTCGAAAAACTGACTCTGAAAAGTTTACAGCCTCTCTCTATTGAGCAACCAACAGTGGGTTTAGAGCTGTAAACTTCTATTATAAAGCTAGCTAGCCTATATATGACTCAACCTTTGTACATGCCTTTCTCGACGCTTAATACTCAGATCATTGTACAGGCGATGCTCTGCTTGCCTGAGCCATTGACTAGTATCATTCACATCCGTATTTAAGCTAGCCCCTAAGTGAATACTCACGTCATTATAGTTTTCGATTAAATAACCTGATTGAATTCGTGAAACTTGCTGCTGTATCTTTTGGGAAAGCTCTGTTTCACACACAATAACAAAACTATTATCGGCAATTCGATAGGGTTGCAATAACTCGTCGTTAATGTCAGTTCGCTCATAAATTTGGCAAAGCAACTCTGCCACACCACAAATCACCTTATCGGCCTCATTGCGACCCAGTTTTCTAGTCAGTTCAGCCAAGCCCTCTAAGGTCACTAAAGCTAAACACAGTTGGTGAGAAGCCTGCGGGCCAAAAGGTAACCCCACTCCCATGTATTCATCAAATGCAACACGATTGGCTAATCCCGTTAGCTTATCGGTACGGGCATTTTTTCTGGCGACTTCTAATATTTCGATGTGACGCTCTTTTTCTTCAGACAGTAAACGGATTTTATAGGCTAACGCGAATGACAATAACAAGGCATCGGCGGTGCCGCCAATTAAAGTCGCAAGTTCTGCATTATCAAAAAAATCAGGCGTCAGCCCCATGTTGCCAGGCAAGATAAATACTGCAGGCAACAATAAACAGCTAAACGCCAACAGAAAGTAACGCGCAGGATAAAATCCTTTCAATAGGCAAACGTTGCCACAAACCATCGCCAGTACTATCCACAACATAATCAATACTGACGCTATAATTGCCGTGTAAGATAATAAAAATATACTGGTTGGCAACGCTAAAATGCATAACCACATTAACCCAAGGCTTAAACGCCATAGTTGTGGCGACTGCTCGGGCAGCTGTAAAAAGTGCTTATAAAATAATATATTAAATATGGGTAAACCAATGAAAAACAGATGATGCAACTCTAAACCATGAAGTTCAAAAAGATGAGCAGGTAAATGAAAAGTCAGCGTCCAACCGGCGAGATAACACAGCACATAACAGCCATAATAAAGAAATGCTTTATCACGGATAGACACAAAAATGAGCCAATTATAGAGGGCAATGAATAATAATCCGCCTAAACAAAGAATGATAAAAAATGCATAAATATCGGACTGACTTTTATGCTCTTTATACTCTTGAACTTGATGCTTAGGCTGAGACGAGAAGTAACGACTATTAACGCGACTCACTAACCAATAGCGCACACCGATACTCATCTCTACGCTTCTAGCGTAGTCAAACAAGAACTCGTAAGGGGCGTAATAACCACTGGTAAAATATTGACTAGAGCCATCCTCTCCGATCAGCCAATAATCGATGGACTCAACAATGGAGTTTTTGACGTTAACCGTCCAGCGTGTGTTATAGCTATTAAGCATAACCGCTGACACCATCCAGTAATCCCCGCCAGAAAGCGATACGTTGCCAAGTTCCTTTTTCGTCTCCATCCAAGCGATGGTCTGTTCAAAATTATTGGGGACCTCATCTTCTGCATCGGCGCTAAAAATGAAAGTTTGTTCGATCACAGCTTCTTGCTGCGCATAAGTCGCATCGCTATATCCAAACACTGACAACAAAAGCAGCAGTCGCATTATTATTTTAATTGGCATTAACCACAGACCTATCTGTTTTACATAGGCTGACCAATGCGCCAGCTCACACTTAAACAGTAAAATGTGATTACAGTTTACACAAGCAACAAATGCGCAGCAATTTTATTAACAAGCTTGTATCAATCAGTATAAATATTTGATTGCTAAACGGAGCTTAACGTTTCTGAGGCAAGGCCATTCATTGCTCATCGACTCTAGCATCCTCGCTAACGGCTCCTGCGTTCCATACGCTTTAAAGACATTTTCCATATCTTATGGGTCCATGGGGGGAATGCTTGCAAGGATCGTTTTTGGCTTGCCACTTCTGCGTTGAATGACCCTAGATATAATGAAGCTATCTCTAGGGTGTGCAGTTAAAAAGTTCGGAAATAGAGCTGATAAATAAAAAGAGAGGCGACTCAAATATAGTCATTAGCTGGCGGGGGGGTATACAAAAAATCGCTTAAGCTCGCTAAAATGCCAGCCTAAGCAGACCTTAACATCATCTGATGATAAACAAATCACGCATTAAAACGATGCCTTTGCACCTAAATAAAAACCAGAGTCCAAGGTTGAATTTGAGGCATTGTCATACTGCAAACGAATATTTCGATAACCAACAAACAAGGCTAACGCAGGATTAAGTGCGTATTGCACTTTACCATCGAGTTGCCAAGAGCCATCAATATCGCCAAACGACAATACCGACGGAGAATAATAACCCGAACCGTGCAGCGAAACATTTGACCCTAAGTGCATGGCGTAACGCCCGCCAATCCCGACAAAATTACCATTACTGCTTCGCTTCGACCACACTTGAGAAAACTTGGCCCCCAATTCAAAATGGTGAATGCCAGCTTCATGTTCAATATGCATCGCGCCAGACAACATCTGCCCACCCGTGTCGGCATAAATATACTCAACAGACGCATTAACATCTTTATTGACATTAAACTTCAGTTCGGTCGACAACATGTCGTCATTTAGTCCGAACGTAAAGTCTGTCGCAGAGGCATTTATAGACAAAGCACTCAGTACAAGCGTTGCCATTAAGGTTTTAACTGTCATTTCTGATCCCGAAACTCATAAGCTTTCGGCAAGCATACATAAAGGGCTGACGCTTTTTTATAGAAATTTAAACTTAGACAGTGCATTTAAATAAACACGGACAACAAACGAACCAGAAAACAACAATGATAACTACCAACCAACAGCCGCATCGAAATGTAACAGCGAGAAGATTAATAATTTTACCAGTGAATTCCTTATGTTAGCGATAGCTTGATCACTATAGAAACGTTTTACTGAAATAAAACAAATATCACTATTTTCGATGTGATAATTTAGGCCTAATTTTATCGAGTATGAGTCCTCAAAGCCTGCCTGCATTTGGCTTTAAGCAGATTTAATTTCAATCAAAATCTACAATGCTTATTAGGTACAGACTATACTAAATTATCAGCAAAATATGCTTCGGAGCACAGATGAAACAGTTAGCATTAACGCCATTAACACTCGCTATCGCCACAGGCTTGATGCTATCCGCCTGCGGTTCAGACAGCGATTCACCGATTGAGCCCACAGAAGGCGTATTTAGTCTCGGCGTATCAGATAACCCTGCTGACGCCAATATCGTTAACGTGGCTTTTAAACAAGTCGTTTTAAAAAATAGTGGCGGCGCGTTCTCATTTGATGTTTCTACCGATGACGACGGTCTACAACATGTAGATCTTTTAAGCTACCAAGGCCAAGAGGTAGCAACGTTAGTGAGTGGTCAGACTGTTCCTGTCGGTGAATACCAAATGTGTATCTATATGGCAAATAATGAAGTCTCTACTGATGAGAGCTCCTATGTATTAAGTGGCGCGGCATTTGATGATACAACGGGTGAATTTGTTGGTGGAGATATAAAAGGCCTAGTGACTAATAGTAATGGCTCATGCGGTGGCGTAGGTTCAGATGAGCCCAATACTGGCCGACTATTCTTTAATAAAACATTTACGATTGCAGCAGGCAATAATAATTTCGTTGCCGAATTTAATTTGGCAAAGGGATTACAAGCACCTCATGGCAATAAAGAGTACTGGACGTTAAAACCCACCTCTGTGCAACTGGTCAATCGTTCAGATGTTGGCGCAATCAAGGGCCAAATAAGTGACGAAACGATAGCAATCTGTGAAGCTAATGCTGGCGGCTTCGATTATAGTTCGGCAGTTTATCTGTATCCGAGTGAGACTCAACTTGACGATATGGCTGACTTTAGAGTGGGGCCTAATATATTAACTCAGGTCGCACCGATCACTTCAGCAAGGGTAAACCCAATCGTGGATGACAACCAAGAAATAACGGGTTATGAATATGAATTTGGTTTTGTGGTCGCTGATAACTATAGCCTAGGATACACCTGCCTTGCTCAAAATGATGATCCAGAGGAATCTAACGTACGTGATCCGATTGATGGAACTGCGCCTTTCTTCATTGACTCAGCAGAGCAAGATGTCACTGTAGTGGTCGATGAAACGACCACTCGTAATTTCCCCGAGTAATTTGTTCCAGCCGCTTAGTTGCGCTTATCGCTGTTGGTATATTTGGTATTGACATATTTTCAATAAGTTAACTTAGTGAAAATAATGTCAGCGTTGAAAAGGGACTATAAGTCCCTTTTTCTTTATACATGTTCAGGCCAAAAAGAGTTCCCCTTCACCAATCTTTGTGACTCGATCAATTTTTACCTAAAACGAACGAAACAACCAACACACCCTACAACCAATCGCACAATTAAATTGTGCGCAACCAATTTGCACATTAAAAGCGTTAAAGGTAAGGTAGATTTAATCAACTCGGGAGCACGCTATGGTATCTTCAATTTATGATTTTTCAGTAAACAATATCCAAGGACAAACCGTTTCACTTTCAGACTTTAAGGGTAAGGTTGTACTTATCGTTAATACTGCCAGTGAATGCGGTTTCACGCCGCAATATAAAGAGTTAGAAGCCCTGTATCAAAAATATCAGTCTCAAGGCCTTGTCGTCCTCGGTTTTCCTTGCAACCAATTTGGGGCTCAGGAAAAAGGTGATAACCAAGCCATTAGCGCTTTTTGCGAACTAAACTTTGGTGTTACTTTTCCGCTATTTGAAAAAATAGAAGTCAATGGCGTAAATACAACGCCCCTCTATGCTTACTTAAAGCAGTCAGCAAAAGGCTTACTTGGATCTGAAAAAATAAAATGGAACTTTACTAAGTTTTTAGTGAACCGCGAAGGTCAAGCTATGCAACGTTTTGCCCCAACAACTAAGCCTACTGCATTAGAGAAAGATGTTTTAAATCTACTTTAATCCTAGCCGCCTTATTAACTCACATGTTTTAAACCTTCAAAGTCAATTAGTTAAAATTCATTAAAAAAAGATCAAAATAACCCATATATTTTTTGAACTTTAGCTCATTAATTGTCTCTAACTTTTTGAGCATTGATTTTTTCATGTTCATCATTCTCCCTGGGGCTTCTAGCGCAGCCCCCCTTGATCTCAATGTAGATCAGTCAGGCAACCCCTTGGGTTGCCCTTTTTTTTACCTGTCACAAACTGTTCTAAAAAATAGTAATGAAAAATTTTGCAACTCTGTGGAACTAATTTGGATTTATGGACTCTGACTATATGAACCGAATCTCGTTAAGTGAATAGGTTAGTCATTAAGACTCACCCCTTGGCTTAATCTTAGTTTCATTGTTCATCATCATTCCC
>NZ_JBRILQ010000079.1:0-5912 GCF_052977045.1 Shewanella sp. 125m-7 | reverse complement strand
TAATCGGCGTGACCAGGACAATCTACGTGTGCATAGTGACGTGCAGGAGTGTCATATTCGATGTGAGAAGTATTAATCGTAATACCGCGCTCACGCTCTTCTGGAGCGTTATCGATCTGTGCGAAATCACGTACAACACCGCCATATGTCTTTGCCAATACGGCAGAGATAGCAGCTGTAAGAGTTGTCTTACCATGGTCAACGTGTCCGATGGTACCAACGTTTACGTGCGGTTTTACGCGTTCAAATTTTTCTTTAGCCATGGTATTGCCCCAATCCAAGTATTTGGTGATGAAACTGCATATAGCAAAAAACCCGACGCATTAAAATGTCATCGAATCAGTTAGTAAGATAATCAGGGCGAGAGAAGCAGGAGGGTGCTGATGGTTGGCTTAAACGGGAAAAAGCACTCGAGACCGAGTGCTTCCTACTGATTAAGTATTATCAGCAAAATTTTGGAGCGGATGGCGGGAATCGAACCCGCGTTATCAGCTTGGAAGGCTGGAGTAATACCATTATACGACATCCGCGGAACCTACTTCAGGTTACCTAACTACCTAGAATATGGTGGAGGGAGAAGGATTCGAACCTTCGAAGGCTGAGCCGTCAGATTTACAGTCTGATCCCTTTGGCCACTCGGGAACCCCTCCAGAGAAATGGTGCCGGCACCAAGAGTCGAACTCGGGACCTACTGATTACAAGTCAGTTGCTCTACCAACTGAGCTATGCCGGCGTGTCATTTCGGTAGCGGATATTATGGAAATGTTCGCCTAAGTGCAATAGCAAAAGTGAAATATTATTAAAAAAGTCTATCAAATGATGTTTTTTTCTACTCTAGCGCCATTTTGCGTACACTTTTAAGGCTTTTAAAAGCAATTCGAGTTTAAAGCGAGCAACCCACTTCTCATTGCAGTTGTTCGTAATAAATTCATAGTGTACTGTGCCCTCCTGAACGGAGAACTTCGCAATGTCCCAACCCAATCAAATTCACAATGCTCTTTACCTCGCATTTCAACGCCTACAGTGGGCAGGACTGAGAGATTCAGTCCCATTAACACTTAGCGAACATGATTTGGCCGATTTGCGAGGTATCAATGAAAAGATATCACTATCTGAGGTCACCGATATCTATTTGCCTTTAAGTCGCCTTTTGAACCTGAACGTAGGTGCAAAACAGCAACGCGGCTTGGCATTGAATGAATTTCTAGGTCATGTGCCACCTAAACGTCCCTATATCATTAGTATTGCGGGCAGTGTCGCTGTAGGTAAAAGCACTACAGCACGTATTTTGCAAGCGCTACTAAGCCATTGGCCGGAACACCCTAGAGTTGATTTGATCACAACTGATGGTTTTTTATATCCATTAGCTGAACTTAAGCGGCGCGGACTATTACAACGCAAAGGCTTCCCTGAAAGTTATGATATGAAGGCACTTGTCGAGTTTATTTCAGCAATTAAAGCTGGTGAGCCGGCAGTGAGTTCACCGATTTATTCGCATATCACCTATGATCGAATTGCCGATAAACAGCAGTGGATCCGCCAACCAGATATACTCATTATTGAAGGGTTAAATGTTTTACAGACGGGTCAAGATTCCCCCGTCGATACACAGCGACCTTTTGTATCTGATTTTGTCGATTTCTCGATCTATGTTGATGCCAATGAAACTCTCTTAAAGAAATGGTATGTCGATCGTTTCTTGCAATTCAGAACCGGGGCATTTAGTAGCGAAGGTTCTTATTTCCATCATTACTCAAAGCTAGATGATGCCGAAGCAACCGCAACCGCTTCAAATATTTGGGATACGATTAACGGACCTAATTTGACCCTTAATATTTTGCCTACACGTGAAAGAGCTCATCTTATTTTACAAAAAGGACCTGACCATATGATGGATCAAGTCCTATTGCGCAAATAGCCTGTTAACTAAGCCAAATAAATATCGATTAGTCTGCTTTACGCAGGCTAATCTCACCACCTATATAACTATGTAACCCAGATTCAGTTTCCAAAACTATCGCGCCTTGCTCGTCGATCCCTCTACACACACCATGCACTTCATCTTGTCCCATTAGTAATTTCACCGCATGGCCTTCAAACAGGTCTGCCGCACTCCAGCGCTCTGTAAATGCTTTTAGACCCGAGCTTTGAAATAGACTTAGGTCTTGCTGCAGTTGTTTTTGCAAAAGCACTAACAAGGCGGTCTTATCAGGCATATTGAGCTGGCCCGATAAGTCGTTCCAAGGCTGATCAATTTTGGCAGCATGTTGCTCCCCCATTGCCATGTTTAAGCCAATACCGATTACCAAGTTACACTGACTGTCGGTTTGGCCATTCATTTCAATTAATACACCAGCAAGCTTCTTGTTCTCAAGATATATATCATTCGGCCATTTAACCCCGACATCTTTTACATCGAGTTGCTCTAACACAGAAACGATGGAACACGCTACAACTAAGCTTAAACCCATGGCTTGTGCCATACCTTGTGGAAACTGCCAATACATAGAGAAGTATAAGTGACACCCATACGGAGAAACCCAAACTCGACCTCGTCGGCCCCGCCCAGCCGATTGATACTCTGCAACACAGATATCACCGGAAACAAGTTCCTCAGCATGCTTAAGAATAAATGCATTAGTACTGGGTATATCATCAAAATAGAAGCAACGGTTACTAATTTGGCTTTTCAGATTTGCCTCATCGACCAACGAAATGGGTCCGTTTAGGCGATAACCTTTACCTTTGACGCTATAAATATCGACACCGTACTCCTCAAGTCCAGAAATATGGTTACTCACTGCAGTCCTAGATACGCCTACAATCGTAGCTAACGCTTCACCAGACACAAAAGTGCCTGCCGCTAACTCTGATAAAATTTGTCTTTTGCGACCCCATTGCTCAGCCATGCTATAAGTTCCTTTCACCATATGCCGTTATCATTCGCGGCTCAGGCTCAAGCCTGATACCAAACTGTGTCTCAATTTTCTCAACAATTACTTTTGCCAACAAAAGTACATCATCGCTACTAGCGTTATCTTTATTAATAAGCACTAATGCCTGATTTTCGTGTACCGCAGCCCCGCCGACTTGAAAGCCCTTTAGTCCCGCTTTGTCAATCAGCCAACCTGCAGCTACTTTTGTTTGCCCATCAGCATGAGGGAAGCCGACTATTTCAGGATATAAGATAGTCAGCTTGGCAAATTTTTTGCTATCTATGAGTGGGTTTTTAAAGAAACTACCAGCGTTACCAAATACAGCAGGATCAGGCAATTTAGCTCGGCGAGTTTCGCAAATACTATCAAACACTTGCTGAGCAGTGACTTGTTCAGCTTTAAATGACCTAAGTGGGCCATAATCTAATCGAGGAACCCAAAGCTTTGGCAGTTTAAAGCCAACTCTGGTGATCACCGCCTTACCTAACAGCGCTTGCTTAAAGATAGAGTCTCGATAACCGAAATCACAAGTATTGGCAGCTAAACGTACTAACTGGCCATCACGCAAATCAACGTACTCAACCCAATCACAAAAATCGTTTAATTCGACGCCATAAGCACCAATATTCTGGATTGGTGCAGCCCCGACCGTGCCAGGGATCAATGCTAAATTCTCTAAGCCTGCAAGTCCATTTTCTAAACAAAAGCATACAAGGTCATGCCAGTTTTCACCCGCAGCTACCGAAAGGTGATGATCAGTATTGTCAGTAGAAACTTCGATTCCCTTAGTTTCAACCAATACGACCGTTCCTTCAAAATCCTCACAAAGAATAACATTGCTGCCGCCACCTAAAACTAACATCGGCTCTTTGGACTTATATAAATAACAACAAGTTTCAATTAACTGCTGACAGGACGAAGCATGTACTAATTGACGACACGAGTGTGCTAATGCAAATGTATTGTATGATTTAAGGGGGTGAGTCGGGCTAGTTTGCATCAGGATTTCATTAGCAGTCAAAACGCTATTGTAGCCTAAAGTCGCCATTCGAAAAAGCTTCCTTGCCGCAATGACAATCAAGTGTCAGAGCCGAGCCAATCTGAGAACACTGACGGGCCGCTACGCCTCTTTCGAACATGTAGCTTTAGGAAAGCAGGAGTGATCCATTGTGTGAAAATGAAATAGCTTTACATTCCCGTTGTAGCTTTCACCTGTGGCTTATCCGAAGCAACCAACCGAGTAACGCGGTAAATGGAGCACAAATGTAACGTAGGTCATCAATGTTAAACAGTGACGGTCCTTATCTTTTAATTTCACGGTTCCCAAATACAAAGAAGCTCCAACACTCTTCGTTTACCAAAAAAAGCCTTTTCATAATGTTGCAGGTCATTCTCCAAATTTAATTTCCGCCCAATCTAATCCCCATTGCATTAACTAACCGACCCATTTAATCCAATCTCTCCAGCACAAGATTTTGACCCTATCTCGACGCTCTCAAATAAAGATGCTCCACGCTATCAATACTTGATCAACAATGTCATAAAAACCTGAAAACACTCTATTAGATATCACCTCAGCCTAGCCACTGCCAAACTTGTTCTATTAGTTTTATACCAAACGGGAAAGCTAACTGAGCATATTTCCGCAGTCCCTAGAACACATTTCTGTCACTCGCTCTGAACTCTCAGTAAAGGTATTCCAAGCTTCACAAACACTATCGACAATGTCTTCATCATTTTTGAAAGCGCTATGAACGAGGAGTCCCCTTGTGTCAGGAGCGTTGCCGCATCCAGTTCCATACTTGTTCAATTGAATTAAGCTCTGGTGAATAGGGCGGTAATTTGATGATGCTGACATTTTTGAATTGATCTGCAATACCGTCTGTATGCCAACCGCCACCATCCATGAGTACTACAGCATGCCTATCTATGTCAGTGGCTTCTAAGATCTGTCTTAAGTGGAGGATCATTGCTTCTTTGCTTGTCCACGGAACCACAATTGCTTGGCCTATACCTCTGCTGGGGCATACGGAGCCAAAAAGGTATGCATATTCGAATTGCTCTGGCGTACAACCCTTGGCTGCTACCTTTTCGAGCCCAAATCTTAGTTGTTGTGTTTTGTTGACCGAATCTTGCTTCATCCTGAAACCAGATATCGATGCGATCTAAAGGAAGGTATTACGGGATCTTAAGGACCGCTTTAATCTGGAATTTTTTTTAAATTCCCCTTGAGCCTCTATTGATTGCTTTGGGTGCTTAGAACGTGAGGTTATCCATGATAAAACCCATATAATTCAACAAATAATAGATTAAGTCAGGGGGATAAGCTTTGCCAAACTCTGACAAAATATAGCTGTGTATGTGTGCCCCCGTTAATCTACCACCTTGATCGCTGCTTGCTCTTTTCTCTATATAGTCAGCGAGTTGAGCTTGCTGTTCTGTGCTGAGAAATGCAGGTCTTCCTGTACGCGGTTTTTCTTGCAGCTCGCTAGCCCTTCTTCTAATTAGGCATGTAGCCACTTATTGACGCTGGCTCTAGTCACTTTTAAAAATAGTGCAATTTGAGTTCGAGGTTTTCCATCCTGAAAAAGAGCCCGTGCAAGTAGGCGCATCTTCATTTGCATAGATTTTTGCTCACGAGCTCGAGCTGTAAAGTCAGTATTTTTAAAGTTATCCATAACCATAAATGAAGATAATACGATGAATGCAATTAGATCCTATTTTTAGTATTAGTAGCTCGTCATCTTCCAGGTTGTGAGATGCCGAGCTGCCAATAAACCTTATTCCAACAAATCGAAAACGAAAAAAGCCCGTTGCGTTAGCAACGGGCTTTATCGCTTCTCTTTCGAGAATATAGTTTTGTCTTCACTTTTACAAAAGTGAAAATAAAAGTGGCGCCTGGAAATGACCGAATCGGTTCACGCAGTGAACACATGGGGGCGGAGAGGTTGCGTTTTATGTACGAAGTACATTGCA
>NZ_JBRILQ010000078.1:0-6595 GCF_052977045.1 Shewanella sp. 125m-7 | reverse complement strand
TCCCGAGTGGCCAAAGGGATCAGACTGTAAATCTGACGGCTCAGCCTTCGAAGGTTCGAATCCTTCTCCCTCCACCACTTCTTATGCTCATTCTGATATCAGTTCGGTCATTTCTCTGTACAGTCTAAATCCATATCTGGTTTAAGTTCAGTCTCTTCACTGCGCATCAGCAGTTTTCAACTTCCTATAAAATTTAGATACATGCCTTTAATTGTGGTTATTCGCTTTTTATAAAACATGAATCCGAAGCATGCACAAGCTTTTATAAACCGTCTTCACACCAAACTCTTAAAGCGCATTCAACTCAAGCAATTCTTTAGCTAATCAGCCGTTTACATTATACTAACAAGCCAATCCTTATGCGTTTTTCACTACCAATCTAGCGGGCTTTTCTCTATGATTTAAAGTCATTGTGTAAACCAGAGGCAAACAAGTGACTAATTCTTGGGTAAATCAAGCAATCGAAAAAATTGAAGCTGACTTTCAACGAAGTGCAGATACACATTTAATTAAGCTAGAGACTCCTAATCTAGTTGGTATTGATATTTACCTAAAAGATGAAAGTACCCATCCTACCGGAAGCTTAAAACATCGCCTTGCTCGTTCATTATTTCTGTATGCACTCTGTAATGGGTGGATAAAGGAAGGCACGACTGTTATTGAGTCATCATCGGGTAGCACTGCCGTTTCAGAAGCCTACTTCGCCCGGTTACTTGGACTGCCATTTATTGCCGTAATGCCAAGTACCACAGCGAAAAAGAAAATCCAGCAGATCGAGTTTTACGGCGGTCAGTGTCATTTTGTAGATCACTCAAGTAAAATTTATGCCGAGTCAGAGCGCTTAGCACAGAAGTTAGATGGCCATTATATGGATCAATTTACCTATGCTGAACGCGCAACGGATTGGCGCGGTAACAACAACATCGCTAATTCAATCTTTAACCAGATGGAAAAAGAGCAGCATTCAATCCCCACTTGGATTGTAATGAGCCCAGGCACAGGTGGCACTTCAGCAACGATTGGTCGTTACATTCGCTATCAGCGACTTAACACTAAGTTATGTGTGGTCGACCCTGAACACTCGGTATTCTTCGATTATTTCAAGACCGGTGACAAGACTATCCGCTGCTGTAATGCGAGTAAGATTGAAGGCATAGGTAGGCCGCGCGCCGAACCGTCATTTATTCCGGGTGTGGTTGATGAGATGCGTAAGATCCCAGATCCTGCATCACTTGCCACCATTAATTGGCTTGAAAAGATTATCGGCCGCAAAACGGGACCTTCTACCGGTACTAATTTGTATGGCGTATTACAACTTGCTAGCGAAATGGCTGCAAAGGGAGAAACCGGCTCGATAGTGACTCTGATCTGCGATTCAGGTGAGCGCTATTTAGACACCTATTACGATGCACAGTGGATTGAAAATAATATCGGCGACCTTACGCCATATAACGATGCATTAGAGCACTTTAGCGAAACAAGCATATTAACCTGTCCGAGCACGCTCTAATTGGGTTCATAATGTAAAACCACAAAGATTAATGTAAAAAAGCCCTTGAGTCATCAATACTCAAGGGCTTTTTACTTAACTATTTCTTCTTAAATCTGTTCAGTTCAGCTAATCAATATTTAGATATTTGTGAGTCTGAATTGATAAGCGCCAGTTACGTTCGATACAGGTCTTCATTGCCAATTCTGTCGCGCGGGGCTTTTGGCTAATGGGCTGCAAACAAACCGTCTTATCAGTTAAGTCGATACCGACTAATAACTCATCAAGCTCATCAATATGATTTTGAGTTGCTATCGGGTGTTTAATCTCATTCGCTCGGTTTAACGCTTGGGCAAGTACTTTATAACCGCCTTTCATATTGATCTTTGGCGATACGGTCACCCACGTATTAACATCACAAATGACATCAAACGTGCCACTGGTTTCAATTTGAGTTTGATAGCCATGATGATGGAGACACTGAGTTAACTCACTTAAGTCATACAAACAAGGCTCACCACCTGTAATGACGACATGTTTCGCATTAAAGCCTTTATCTTTAAAAGCGGTAACCAATTCTTCAGCCGTTAGCTCTGCCCAACGTCCTATAGTGCCATCGACTTGAATCACTAATTCTGGAGCAACACGGTTTGCCTCAAGCAGTTCCCACGTCTGCTTAGTGTCACACCAAGCGCAACCAACAGGACAGCCCTGAAGTCTAACAAATATAGCCGGAACGCCGGTAAAAGTCCCCTCGCCTTGAATTGTTTCAAATACTTCATTAACTGGATATTTCATTATCTTGCCTCTTGGTTAACCGGGCCGCAGTTATAGAGGATTTTTTGATGAGTCGCAAGTAGTTTAAAACCTTTCACGGCTGCGCTAAACTAATAGGTCTTATTTATTACAAGATTAAAAGTTAATTATGTCAAAAGCCGTTGTAGTTTTTAGTGGTGGTCAAGATTCGACAACCTGCCTTATTCAGGCCCTCCAACAATTTGATGAAGTTCACGGCATCACATTCGATTATGGGCAGCGGCATAGAGAAGAAATTGAAATCGCCAAAGAGTTAGCCGACAAACTCACACTTGCTAGCCACAAAGTGATGGATGTGACCTTGTTGAACGAATTGGCTATTTCGGCACTCACTCGTGACGCAATTCCAGTGTCTAACGAGTTGATGGAAAATGGCCTTCCTAATACCTTTGTGCCAGGCAGAAACATTCTATTTCTTACCCTTGCGGGCATTTACGCTTACCAACTTGGGGCAGATACTGTCATCACAGGCGTATGTGAAACCGATTTTTCAGGCTACCCAGATTGCCGCAACGATTTTGTAAAAGCGATGCAAAATGCGCTTGAGCAAGGCATGGATAAAAAGCTTACCATCCAGACTCCATTAATGTGGTTAGACAAAGCTGAGACATGGGCACTGGCTGATAAGTTCGATAGCTTGGAGCTGGTGCGCAATGAAACCTTAACCTGTTACAACGGCATTAAGGGAGATGGTTGTGGTACTTGCCCTGCGTGTTTATTAAGAAAGCGAGGCCTTGAAGAGTATCTTGCAGACAAAGATGCGATACAAGCAAGACTCACGGCCAAATGCCAAAGCTAAAATTAGGGGCGAACAGTCCCTACTCTTTTGCAATTATCATAACGATTCTCTGTATTAGTCTTTTTTATCTGCACCTTGAGCCACAACTCGCCTACCAAAGATATTTAATTGTCGATGGCCAGTGGTGGCGTTTATTGACAGGAAACTTACTGCATACCAACGCGTGGCATCTGTACATGAACCTCGCCGGTTTTTGGGTGATCATAGCTTTACATGAACAGCATTATCGCGCGAAAACACTCGGCTTATTGTTTTGTAGTTTATGCCTCATGCAAGGGCTAGGACTACTCGTGTTTTACCCTACACTTATTGGCTATGTTGGTTTAAGCGGTATGTTGCATGGCTTATTTACCTTTGGTGCGGTGATGGATATTCGCCAAGGTTTGAAATCCGGCTACCTATTGCTTAGTGGGGTAATCATTAAAGTTGGCTATGAACAATTCTTTGGTGCCAGCATTGAGATGAGCCAGCTTATCGATGCTAGAGTGGCAACCGAAGCACATTTAGTTGGTTTAGTCAGTGGGCTTGTCAGTGTTGCAGCGCTAATGGCATACCAGCGCTTTAGCAAAATATAAGCCTTTAATTGAAATAAGTCCTCAACTAACAATTAAATGCAGAGTAAAAAAAAGAGAGCCCATTTTTGCGCTCTCTTCTTTAGTCGATTCAACACGCCTATGCCTTGATAAACTGCACTCTGAGTCGGCTCACTTTGTCTCGAATGGCAGCGGCTTCTTCAAACTCTAAGTTTTTCGCATGTTCATGCATCTGCTTTTCAAGCCTATCGATATCATGGCTGATATCTGCAGGCTTAGCGACATGGTATTCATTTTCAGCTTCAGCCACGCCACGCTCGCTATCAACGTATTGGTGATCACCAACATCCATTACATCAGTAATACGTTTAACCACACCTCTTGGCGTGATGCCATTATCAAGATTATACTGATGCTGCATCTCGCGGCGGCGATTTGTCTCCGAGATAGCCTTGCCCATCGACTTAGTAATACGATCGCCATATAGAATCACTTTACCGTTGACGTTACGCGCTGCGCGGCCAATCGTCTGAATAAGTGAACGTTCAGAGCGCAAAAAGCCCTCTTTATCGGCATCAAGAATACACACCAAAGACACTTCAGGCATGTCTAAGCCTTCTCGAAGCAAGTTAATACCAATCAGCACATCAAACACACCTAATCGTAAGTCTCTAATAATCTCGACCCGCTCAACAGTATCAATGTCTGAGTGTAAGTATCTGACCTTTACACCATGTTCATCGAGATATTCGCTCAAATCTTCTGACATTCTTTTGGTTAAGGTGGTTACGAGTACGCGTTCATTCACCGCCACTCGCTTAGCTATCTCTGATAACAGATCGTCTACCTGCGTACTTACTGGCCTCACCTCAATTTCAGGATCGAGTAAGCCAGTAGGCCTAACGACCTGTTCGGCAATTTCACCATCCGACTTATTGATTTCATAATCGCTAGGGGTCGCAGAGACAAAAATGCTTTGCGGCATTAACGCTTCAAACTCTTCAAACTTTAGCGGGCGATTATCTAACGCTGAAGGCAATCGAAAACCATATTCGACTAAGTTCATCTTGCGCGAACGATCGCCTTTGTACATGGCGCCAATTTGCGGCACCGTCACGTGAGACTCATCGATGATCAGTAATCCGTCATCCGGCAGATAATCTAACAAGGTTGGTGGTCCATCGCCGGGGGCGCGACCCGATAGGTAACGAGAGTAGTTTTCTATCCCCGAGCAATAGCCAAGTTCGGTCATCATCTCTATGTCGTATTGAACCCGTTCGGTAATTCGCTGCTCTTCAATTAGCTTGTTCAAATCAAGCAACTGCTTCTTGCGATCCCTTAACTCTTCTTTGATATGGTCCGTTGCAGCAATAATAGACTCTCGAGGCGTAACATAATGACTTTTAGGATAAACCGTAATTCGCGCAATGCGTTTAACGATTTGGCCCGTTAACGGATCAAACAGACTTAGGCGTTCAATCTCATCATCAAAAAGCTCAATTCTGATGGCATTCTTATCCGAGTCGGCGGGGAAAATGTCAATAACTTCCCCTCTAACGCGATACGTACCACGCTGCAACTCAATGTCATTGCGAGTATATTGCAGCTCACTTAGGCGCTTTAAGATTTCGCGCTGCTCAATAATCGCCCCCTCTCGAAGGTGTAACAGCATCTTCATATAAGCTTTAGGATCGCCCAAACCGTAAATGGCGGAAACGGAGGCGATAAGAACAACGTCTTTGCGCTCTAACAGTGCTTTAGTCGCTGACAGACGCATCTGCTCAATATGCGCATTAACTGATGCATCTTTTTCGATGAAGGTACCAGTCGATGGCACGTATGCTTCAGGCTGATAGTAATCGTAGTAAGACACAAAGTACTCGACAGCGTTATGGGGGAAGAACTCTTTCATCTCGCCATAAAGCTGAGCCGCAAGCGTCTTGTTAGGCGCCATAATGATAGTAGGGCGCGATGTTTGTTCGATAACGTTTGCAATAGTAAACGTCTTACCTGAGCCCGTAACACCTAGTAATGTCTGGCAAGCAACGCCGGACTCCAATCCATCAACAAGCTGTTTAATAGCCGTAGGCTGATCGCCTGCTGGCTTATACATGGACTCTAATTGAAATACAGATTCTGACACTCAGATACTTCCCTCGAAAAATGAGCAGATATTTTACCCTAAATTGCCCACGGTCTGCTGAACTTTATAGATTGTTTTTTGCTCGTAGCTTTATTCGTTTAATATAGCGACATGAAACTTTGTAACAGCTCAAAAATACAGGTAAAAGCGCTGACGTTAGCGTCAAGACCAGTAAAACAGGCCTTTTAATTCACAACGGCACCCTACAGTAAAGTTACAACTCAGCAACAACTTTCAAACCTCAACAAACTAACTGTTGCTTTTTTCATCACATTGTTTTTATTGGTTAAAAAAAACAAACACGAAATAAGCTCATTTTAACCTCAACGCCCTATCCATAGGCATTTCCCGTTGATTTTTTCACTTAACCCACAGGCTTATCCACAGATTTAGTGGATAACTCTCGCAACACTAGTCTCTGTATGGGTTTAGACGCTTAATCAGGCTTAGGTGATATAAAGCGATATGCTGTAAGTTTCCTACATTTGTAATCTATCAGTTGTCGAACACGACAATTTGAATATTCAATCAAGAGTTTTGCCAATCGAAAACTGCGATTAACTCATAGGCTTGCATTCTGGCTGCTCACATATTAACAAAAATGCTGCATTCGTCATCACAATGCACACTAGGTGAGCACTTAAGCATATAATTTCACTTTTTTTCTCTTGTCGAGTTGACTCAATTGTAAGAGCGATTTAATATGCGCTCCGTCTTCAACGAGACGCAGCTTAAACGATTCCCCTGTAGTTCAGTTGGTAGAACGGCGGACTGTTAATCCGTATGTCACTGGTTCGAGTCCAGTCTGGGGAGCC
>NZ_JBRILQ010000077.1:0-6852 GCF_052977045.1 Shewanella sp. 125m-7 | reverse complement strand
ATTCCTACGCTAATACGCCTAGAATTGAACTCGCGCAAGGCCTCTGAAATGAGCATGTTCAAGTCGTTTGGGTATACGTCAAACCGGTAGCTTGGATTTCAGCCTGTTTGACGTCATGCTGACCGGTATGTGTAAGTGATTGTTGAATATGCCGGTGAGTATTGCTTTTCCTCTTAGCCTCTTTGTTTAAATCTGCTTAAATACATGCATAATGCCTGCTAATAAAATAGCAGCGTTTTATGATTGCTATTCATCAATTGAAATTAAGTGCATTACCTCAAATTACATTAGGCCATTTAAATGAACACGTTTACCAGCTGGCTAGAATCTAAAAAGCTTAAAGAGCAAGTTGTTAATCCTAATATCGAAGTGGGCGAGTACTCCTACTATTCGGGCTTTTATCACGGTAAGTCGTTTGAAGATCAAGCGGTGCGCTATCTGTTAGGTGATGGCTCTACCATAGATGTATGGGAAGCAGGAGTCTTTGGTGAAGTTGATAAGCTGATTATTGGTAAGTTCTGCTCAATCGCTTCGGGTGCGTGCTTCATGTTGGCGGGAAATCAGGGCCACAGACTCGATTGGATCTCGACTTATCCTTTCTCTACTGAAGAGTTTGGCGATGAGGTGCGTTCAGGCTTTGAGCGGTCGGGTAATACGGTCATTGGCAACGATGTGTGGATAGGTTCTGAGGCGATGATTATGCCTGGGGTTACCATAGGTGATGGCGCAGTAATTGGGGCTAGGGCGGTTATTTCTAAAGATGTTGCGCCCTACAGCGTAGTGGTGGGGAACAATAAACAGGTGAAGCTAAGGTTTGAGCCTGAGTTGATTGAGACATTATTACAGATGCAATGGTGGGATTGGCCGCTAGATAAACTTAAAGGCGCAATGACGATTATGTGTAGTGCTGATATTGCAGGGCTTTATCAATATCACTTGGACTTTAAGGCATAAAAAATGGCGCTACCCCGTAAGGGAGCGCCATTTTATTACGTTTAACTGTGAGCTATTCGCAGTTAAGCTTTTTTCTTCGCTTCTTGCTCAGCTTGACTCGCCATGTACTCATTAAAAGTACCTTGGAAGTTGATAAGCTTCTGATCTCTAACATCTATGATGCGAGTCGCTAAAGATGATACAAACTCACGGTCGTGGCTGACAAATATAAGCGTGCCTTGGTAGTCTTTAAGCGCATTATTCAACGCTTCAATCGCTTCCATGTCCATGTGGTTAGTGGGTTCGTCCATGACCAGTACGTTGATATCCATCATCATTAACTTACCGAATAACAGACGGTTTTTCTCACCACCAGAACAGTTTCGTGCTTTCTTATTGATATCGTCTTCAGTAAATAGCAAGCGCCCTAGCATGCCACGGACCATTAGGTCGTTATGCTTTGGTAAACGCCACTGCGACATCCAGTCAAATAGGGTTAGATCGTTATCAAAGTCTTTGCTGCTATCTTGCGGGCAATAACCGATAGAGGCATTTTCAGACCATTTGATTACGCCTTGCTTGTTTTGAAGCTCATTAACCAAGCAACGTAGGAATGTTGACTTACCGACACCGTTTTCACCGATAACAGCAAGCTTAGCGCCAGCTTCTAAGATCAGCTCTCCAGCTTGAAATAGCATTTCGCCATCAAAGCCATGGCCAACATTTTCTAGGATCAGCGCTTGACGATGCATTTTCTTGCCTTCATCAAAACGCAGTGATGGTGTCATACGGCTAGAAGATTTCACTTCATCAAGGCTGATTTTATCCAGCTTTTTTGCACGAGAGCTTGCTTGTTTTGCTTTAGATGCGTTTGCACCAAAACGGTTAACAAAGTCTTGTAGCTCGGTCATTTCAGCACTTTTCTTAGCGTTACCCGCTAATAATTGCTCTTGGATCAACGAAGAAGCATCTAAGAAGTACTCGTAGTTACCTGGGTAAACACGTAGCTCACCGTAGTCAATATCTGCCATGTGCGTACAAACAGTGTTTAAGAAGTGTCTGTCGTGCGAGATGATGATCATGGTGCACTTACGTTTGTTAAGCTCTTCAGCCAACCAGTTAATGGTGTGAATATCCAAGTTGTTGGTTGGTTCGTCGAGTAACAAGATGTCAGGGTTAGAAAATAGTGCCTGTGCTAAAAGTACACGCAGCTTCTTACCTGGAGCAACTTGGCTCATCAAGCCAAAATGGAATTCTTCTTCAATGCCTGCTTCAAGTAGAATTTCACCTGCGCGACTTTCTGCACTGTAGCCGTCCATTTCAGCAAACTCACTTTCGAGCTCACCTACTTTCATGCCATCTTCTTCAGTCATGTCAGGTAGTGAATAGATGCGCTCGCGCTCTTGTTTCACTTCCCACAGCTTAGCATCGCCTTGAATTACAGCGTCGATAACACTGTATTGTTCGAACGCGAACTGGTTCTGGCTCAAGGTGCCTACTTTTTGGCCTGGGGTAATTGAGATGTTACCTGAGGTTGGCGCAAGCTCGCCACTTAGGATCTTCATGAAGGTGGATTTACCACAACCATTTGCGCCAATTAAGCCGTAGCGATTGCCGTTACCGAACTTAGCGGAAATGTTTTCGAATAATGGCTCTGGGCCAAACTGCATCGTGATGTTTGCGGTAGAAATCAAAAGAGTATCCTGAGTGATTAATAAAACGTGAAAGCCAAAGACGTTAACAAGATTACGGACAGTAATCCTGTTAGAGGCAAAACAGCCGCGGATTATACAGATGTAAGTGCTTAGATGTCGAGCAATCATGCGTTGTAAAGCGCGTTATTTATCTGTTTGAGTTTGTTTTTCACTGATATTAGTGGGGGTATTATTATTTAACCCCCAAGTGAAGTGGTATTGCGCAGTGCGACGGTTCGGTAGTTAAAGTCTATCTCGCCGTCATCTTCCCTCTGTAATTTGCTTATTTACTTACCAGAAAAACAAATCATAGGGGATTGAAGTCTTTCTATTGCAAGAAGGGCGAGATTAACTAAGTCGACGACTTCACCACAGTTGCTCTAATGATAATATCTGACAGCTTGTCGCCTTGCTTTGATTCAGTCGCTCTACTTAATTGCGTTACGGCATGATAGCCAAACGCTTCTACATCATGTCTGATGCAGATGATGGCTATCCCGAAGTTTTTTTGCTGTCTTGATTTTATCAATAGTATAAAAATGTGTATCAGTGCCAAGTTGATGGCCATGCCACACACTGGCTTCAAGTGTGCCTAAGGTTATTTGGTTATTTGGTTATTGGGTTGTTTAAACCCATAATGGCATCAGGTTTATGTTTGCTGAGGTGATTTTGTACCAAGTCCCTTGCAAGTTTGATATTAAAGTCTGCCTTAATAACCACCAATACTAATGGCGGTATGAGTTCCTTTGTGATGGAACAGATAGGCTGTAAGGGGAATGTGATTATTCTTGAAGGACCGAAAGGCGGCTCTGGTGAAATCCAGCGTGGTCAAGGTAATGGAAAGGCCATTGGTGAATGTCCTGAAGGGGCGGTTAAAATCCTAGGCCGCCATTTTGTGGTAAACAACGCCAACCAATGAGGTTAATTGTTTAACCCAAATATTTTAGGAACAATCTATTTATAGAGAAGTAGCCGTTATTGGAACGACAAAAGGGGCTTAAGCGGTGCTTGTATCTCGAGCAATCATGCGATGTAAAGCCCGTTCTTCCTCCGTTTGGCAATGTTTTGACGAATAATTACGCCTCTTGAGTGATTTGATCGGGTGGTTAAGGACTTTTCTTGTTATTATTAGCGCATTGTTTTGACCAGTCCTATGATTGGTCGCCGTATTCGCTATTGAATATTTGCGCTTTACACATTATCTGCAATATTTGGACGTCCCATGATTGAACATCAACAGAACAACCCGCTTCACGGCTTAAAGCTTGAAACCATGCTAACTGAGCTTGTGAAGTTTTACGATTATAAAGTGTTGTACGCAGCGCTTAAATTGGCATGCTTTAATTTGAATCCGAATATGGATTCGTGCGTTAAGTTTTTGAAAAAGACTGATTGGGCGAGGGAACGTGTAGAAGCATTTTACTTATACCGTTTTAAGCGCATGCCAAAAGGCAATGAAGCTCAAATGGAGCTCAAGCCGCGTGAACGTGCTTATGCTGATGGTATTGTGCCGCGCAAACCTGAAAAGTTAACTGTGGAGCTTGTTGCTGATATGCGTGCAAAAGCCATGGAAAACTATAAAGAAATGAAGAAAAATGGACCAAGTCCACGTTTCGGTAAAGATAAACCGAAAGCAAAAGATGCTTATTCGCAAAACCGTAGTAGCGAGAAAAAGCGTCCTACAGCGTCTCAAGACCCAACTAACCCTTGGGGCAAGTAGGCTTAAAGGTTTGATTGAGTTTGGTCTGTATCGGGCTTAGCTATTTATAAAAGGGGGATTTCTTAAGGGAATCCCCCTTTTGCTTTTCAGTTGATTGGCTTAATTGATACTGATGGGGCTGATAAACAATACTATGCGTCTGGTGCATAGTATTGTTTATCATTATTCATTTGTCTCATAGATGGCAAATCAGTAGCATGCGCTTCCTTTTATATTAATCGTGTTTATCAATGCGTTCACAATCTTTAACTGCGCAGCTTCTGCGTATGTCTACAGCGTTAGTCTGTACCTTGATCTTAGTAAAATACTGCCAACCTCTGCAGGATGCTTTTAGCCTTAATGCCACCGATGCGGGTTGCCATCAAATGCCTAAGGATGCGAATGTGCATTCTTCAAGTCATGGTGATCATCAATGAGTATTTTCAGATTTCCAATTTTAGTCTGGTTAGGGATCGGAATTCTTATTATTAGCCTCGGGATCAGACAGTCATTTGGTATTTTTATGATGCCAATCTCGATGAGCTTTGACTCTGGCCGTGAGTTCTTTAGTTTTGCTATTGCTCTGCAAAACCTATTGTTTGGAATGTTTCAACCCTTTGTTGGGATGGCTGCAGATCGCTTTGGTTCAAAGAAGATTATCATCTTTGGTGCACTTGCCTATGGCTTAGGTTTATTGCTGACCTCAATTTCAACCACGACAGAGATGTTCTACTTCTCTATTAGCATGTTGATAGGTTTAGGCTTAAGTGCAACTAGCTATGTGGTTGTACTTGGTGCCGTCGCAAAAGTGGTGCCTGCTGAACATACGGCAAAGGCTTTTGGTCTAACGACTGCGGCGGGGTCATTTGGTATGTTTGCAGTGATCCCTGGCGCCCAAAGTTTATTGAGCCATTTTGACTGGCAAACTGCACTACAGGTTTTTGCCTTGCTTTGCTGTGTGATGTTAGCGTTTGCATCATTTATGAAAACGGCTAAGACGACATCGGCGAGTCATGGCCAGGATAATGAACAAACATTGTCACAAGCATTAAAGCAGGCCTGTAGCAATCGTAACTATTGGCTAATCCACATGGGCTTTTTTGTTTGTGGTTTCCATGTGATGTTTATCGCGACACATCTGCCGAGTTATCTTGCTGACAAGGATTTGAATAGCTCAACCGCTGCATTGGCTCTGGCGTATGTGGGGATATTTAATATCTTTGGCTCGTATTTTTGGGGCGTAATGGGGGATAGGTTTAACAAGCGATATGTAATGAGCGCACTGTATTTTGTTCGTACAGGGGTGATTGCTGCTTTTGTGACTTTGCCTGTTACTGATAACACAGCTGCAATGTTTGGCGCCGCAATTGGTTTTTGTTGGTTAGGCACCGTGCCGTTAACTTCTGGTTTGGTTAGGCAGATCTTTGGTGCTCGTTATCTATCAACGTTATATGGCTTGGTATTTTTCACTCATCAGATAGGCAGCTTCTTGGGCGCTTGGGTGGGCGGACGAATATATGACTACTATGGTAGTTATGAACCAATATGGTGGAGTACGGTACTTTTGGCATTTATTGCCGCCTTGCTTCACTTGCCGATTGATGACCGCCCACTTGTTCAAACGCCTGCGGCAGTCTCGATTTAGGATTATCTTCGCAACGAGCTGTTCGTTACTAAGTACTCACAATATTGGTGAAGTAGCGGCTCATCAATATTAGCCTTGTAGCTTGTGAGTCGCGATGTTTATCTGTAGATCGGCATTAATGCCGTCAGATCAGTAAATGTAGGCTATTTTAATCGATAACTTGTTCAACATAAGAGGTTGCTATCTCGATAAATGGTAAAAACTGACGCCGTTATCCTGATTTGTGAACCTATTTAGGATTAAAGTAGACGCAATAACTGGCCGAAAACATCCTGCTTTGTAATTGTTTTACTTAAAAACAGCCAAAACCGCTTAAACGCCACTCTAATTGCCCAGCAAACAACCGCTTGACGCTTAATTGTGTTTTTTTACTTGCAACAATCACGCTATCGCCCTACTATAGCGCTCGTTCCAAGGCAACTGCCAAACGAACAGCAAGAACACAGTCGCGGGATGGAGCAGTATGGTAGCTCGTCGGGCTCATAACCCGAAGGTCGTTGGTTCAAATCCAGCTCCCGCAACCAGTTCTTGAGCGATACAACCGTAGCTCAGTTGGTTAGAGCACTACCTTGACATGGTAGGGGTCGGTGGTTCGAATCCACTCGGTTGTACCAATTCTTTTATAGAAGAATCAAAAAATCTATTATGTTGTCGCGGGATGGAGCAGTATGGTAGCTCGTCGGGCTCATAACCCGAAGGTCGTTGGTTCAAATCCAGCTCCCGCAACCAATACAACCGTAGCTCAGTTGGTTAGAGCACTACCTTGACATGGTAGGGGTCGGTGGTTCGAATCCACTCGGTTGTACCAATTCTTTTATAGCAGAATTAAAACAGTTATTAGCGTTTATCGGACGCGGGATGGAGCAGTATGGTAGCTCGTC
>NZ_JBRILQ010000076.1:0-6923 GCF_052977045.1 Shewanella sp. 125m-7 | reverse complement strand
TCTCGTGTTAACAACCATCAAACGAAGCTCTTAAAGCGTTTGTCACCTGAATCAAATCTCCTAAGAGTTTTAACTCTCTAACGCTGCTGCAAGTCCCGTGCTATCTAGCGTTTACGCTGGGTAGTTGGCCTGCTGTGCCGTGTCAGTGGATGCGCATTATAGGGAGATTTGAGATCAGCGCAAGGGCCTTTATAAAGAAAAATGATTTGTTGTTATCGTTTGCCGATAAAACATCCTGACTAGCCACTTTTTAGGCTTTATAATGCAAAAAATGCCATTTGAAGGACTTTTAGATGATTAACTCGCAAAACAATAACTCGCTACGCTCCTATAAAGGAATAGTGCCTACGCTAAAAAATAGCGTTTATATAGATGAAGCCTGTGTTTTGGTGGGTGATATCACTTTAGATGATGATGCCAGTGTTTGGCCGCTGGTTGCCGCACGTGGTGATGTAAATCATATCTATATAGGTAAGAGAAGCAATATCCAAGACGGGGCCGTTTTACATGTTACCCGTAAGTCAGCTGCGCTACCTGATGGTCACCCTCTCATTATTGGTGACGATGTTACTATCGGGCATAAAGCTATGCTGCATGGCTGCCAAGTCGGTAATCGTATTTTAGTCGGCATGGGGGCGATTATTCTGGATGGCGCGATCTTAGAAGATGACGTCATTCTTGGTGCTGGTTCACTAGTACCACCAGGAAAAGTCCTTAAGAGTGGCTTTCTATACGTGGGTAGTCCTGCTAAGCAGGCGCGTCCGTTAACCGAAGCTGAGCTCGCCTTCCTGCCTCAGTCGGCTGATAACTATGTCAGGCTTAAGAACGAGTATTTGCAAGAAGGCGAATAGAGAGGATTGGCTTTATAGCCTTCTATAGATAACGCTTATAAAAGAACAACTCTTCCTTGCTCATCGAATATCTCTTGTTCGATGAGCGCTTCCACCTCTTCTTCTATATCAAACCGATAATCATCAAATATGGCTAGTGCTTTATTGGCAATATCTTGCTCGCCTGCATTGATTGTTGTCGCTGATAAAGTAGCAAGCTTAGCCAAGCTGATACAACATTCGATGTTGGCACCTTGTACCTGAGCAGGAAATACCACGGTTTGGCTTTCCGAGTCCCAATCTTGGAGATCGGGGAATAAAATACTTTGATTCATTTCTATCTCAAATTTATCTCAATTTAGAGTTCGGCCCGAAGCTGAATTAATACAGGCTCAACACTGGGCTTTACCTTACGCCAAATATTAAAGCTTTCTGCAGCTTGTCCCACCAGCATGCCTAAACCATCTATGGTCTGTTTAGCACCCTGCGCTTTAGCCCATACATTAAATGATGTTGGCTCTTTGCCGTACATCATATCGTAGCAAACGGTTTGTGATGTAATGCTATCGCTACTGATATTGGGCACCTCACCACTTAAACTTGATGAGGTTGAATTAATAATCACATCGTAGCTTTTGCCCGTATGACTTATCGGTAAAGCCTCTACTTCGCCATAACAGGAAAAAAGTACAGCTAGTGTTTCGGCTTTTGCTTGTGTGCGGTTAACGATAGTAAGCTTGGCAATTCCGGCCTGCAATAATGGCAGCACACTACCTCTTGCGGCGCCACCGGCTCCAACAAGAAGAACATTAAGCCCTGTAAGACTACCTAAGTTTCGTTGCAGATCGGCAACTAAACCGAGGCCGTCGGTATTGTCACCGCGAATTCTGCCATCGGCTAGTACAGACAGTGTGTTTACCGCTCCAGCAAGTTGAGCCTGTTCACTTAGTTCGTCACACAGAGCAAATGCTTGTTCTTTAAAAGGCACTGTTACATTGGCCCCTAAGCCGTTCGCCGCAGCAAAAGCATTAAAGTTCTGCTGAAACTCATCGATAGGAGCAAGGATCGCTTCATACGTTAACGACTGAGCTGTCTCTTTGGCGAACATAGTATGTATTTTAGGGGACTTACTATGGCCAATAGGATTACCAAATACTGCGTATCGTTCAGTCATGCTTACCTCTCTAACCGCGGAAAACGATTAGTGTAACGTGGTTAGGCTATCTGGCAATCACTTCAAAGCGAGTTATTTTCAGATTAGCTTTCGT
Organism: Shewanella sp. 125m-7; assembly: GCF_052977045.1. Taxonomy (NCBI): domain Bacteria; kingdom Pseudomonadati; phylum Pseudomonadota; class Gammaproteobacteria; order Alteromonadales; family Shewanellaceae; genus Shewanella; species Shewanella sp. 125m-7. Next base: position 4,825 of record NZ_JBRILQ010000076.1, on the reverse strand, counting down.
TATATGGTGATTCAATTAGCTAGATAAATTTAATTAACTGCTTGCTACACTGTGTCATCGATATAAATCCAGTAGCAGGACAAAATGAACTGGTTAAAGAAAGTATTCAATAAACAAGCCCCTAGCAAAGATAGAGATCCAGAGCAATCTAATGCTTATGATCGCATAGGCGGAGAGCACGTCATTCGTGCCATCGCTCACCAATTCTACCTACAGATGCAACGCAACCAAGCGACCCAAGAATTACGATTAATTCATAGAGCGCCCATCGAAGAATCTGAGCAGAAGTTATTTGAGTTTTTGAGTGGTTGGCTTGGTGGGCCTCAATTGTATCAGCAGAAGCACGGTCACCCTGCGTTACGTGCTAGACACATGCCCTTTAAAGTCGACGAAGCGATGCGAGATCAATGGTTACTCTGTATGAAAGCGGCGATAGAGAAAGAAGTCCGAGACCCACAGCATCAGCACGCTATATATAGCGCCATCGCGACACTGGCGGACCATATGCGAAACCAATAACAGGCAATGCTACTCGTTTTTGGCTGTTATGCCACTCTGGACTAATTTAAAGTGCGAAGTAAAAGCACTGCGCTGTTTATGTTTATAGAGCAGTGCAGAATACATATTATAGGCTTAGCCAGTCTCTTGGTTTGAGATAATCACTATAGAGCGCCGCTTCAGCACTTCCCGCTTCAGGGGTATAAGCATATTCCCAACGCACTAATGGCGGCATAGACATCAAAATAGACTCAGTGCGGCCACCCGTTTGCAAACCGAACAATGTGCCTCGATCATAAACTAAGTTAAATTCAACATAACGGCCACGACGGTAAAGTTGGAACTGACGCTCATGTTCGCCATACTCGGTATCTTTACGGCGCTCAACGATTGGGGCATAAGCCGTTAAGAAGCCATTGCCGACCGCTTGCATAAAGGCAAAGCTAGTATCAAAACCTTGCTTATTGAGATCATCAAAGAACAGACCACCCACACCACGAGTTTCATTACGATGCGGCAACCAGAAGTAATCGTCACACCACTGCTTATACTTTGGGTAAATCTCTTCGCCAAACGGTTCGCATAGCAATTTAGCGCTCTGATGCCACTCAACCACATCTTCCAAATATGGATAATAAGGTGTTAAGTCGAAACCACCGCCAAACCACCACACAGGATCAGCCCCATCTTTATGGGCAATAAAAAAACGTACGTTGGCATGTGTGGTTGGAATATGTGGGTTATTTGGATGGATAACTAAAGAAACGCCCATAGCCTCAAAACTACGGCCAGCAAGCTCCGGACGATGTGCCGTTGCTGAAGCTGGCATAGAAGCGCCCATGACGTGGGAGAAGTTAACTCCTGCTTGTTCAAATACAGCGCCACCAGTCAACACACGGCTTTGACCACCGCCACCCTCTTCACGCTTCCATGAGTCTTCGGCAAATGTCGCTGAACCATCTAATGCTTCGAGTCCATTACAAATTCGATTTTGAAGATCGAGTAAGAAAGCTTTTACTACAGTTGAATCTGGTGCGCTCATATCATTCCTTTTTTAAAAGCTAATTAGCCTTTTCTTATAATTTTTCCACTCTTGGCATCGATAATTGTAGAGGGGGATGCCTGACTTCCTAACTCACCGATCACCAAGCCAGCAATAATTCCTTCAAACTGCTGCTTAACCTCTGCTCCAGTCAATGCAGGCTCTTGCCCTGTCAGATTTGCGCTTGTTGAAACTATCGGCTTATTAATTGCGGCACATAAGGCTTTAACACCTTCATGGGCGGTCACGCGCACGGCAATCGAATCAAAACTGCCACTTAGCAAATGAGAAAGCCCGGGCTTAATCGGCATAATAAACGTAAACGGTCCTGGCCACTTACCGTGTGCAAATGCTAATTGCTCTGCTGTCAGTTGAGACTCATCGATATAGGGAAGTAACTGCTGATAATCACCAGCGACTAGAATTAAGCCTTTTTGCCAAGGGCGCTGCTTTATCTGCAATAACAGCTCTATAGCATCATTATTATCGGGATCACAACCTAGGCCATATACAGCTTCTGTTGGGTAAGCAATAACGCCCCCTTGCTCAACAAGCTCAGCCACGTCAGCAGGTAATACTTCAAACATGTGTCTCTATTCACCTTACATAAGTGCGATTTTAAGCCGCTATGATTACTTAAAAGCGACATTAGTGAAAGTTAATATGGTTATTTAAACAGGGCGCTTATATTTACATGCCTTTTCAGGACATTCCAAGCGCATACCCGCCGCACCTTTACGCTCAACCAAAATTCCACAGCCACAATCAGGACATGTTTCGGCCACCGGAGGGTAATTAACTAAGAACTTACACTTTGGGTAGCCACTGCAGGCATAAAACGATTTTCCAAAGCGGCTGGTTCTATGCTCAATATGCCCAGTTTTACATTTAGGGCAAGGGATCTCGTCTTCAGCATCCGCTTTATCGTGCTTTTCTATATGGCTGCACTGCGGGTAGTTAGTACAACCAATAAAAATACCAAAGCGGCCTGACTTCACCGCCAGTTCGCTACCACAATCAGGACAAACAGATCCTTGAATCACTTGTGTTTCAATGGACTCATGCTGCACCAATGGTCGAGTGTAATCACAGCTTGGATAGTTATTGCAACCAATAAAACCACCGTGCTTACTATGCTTTACCGATAACTCGCAGCCACACTTAGGGCAAAGCTCAAACTCTTTTTCAAGAGCGTGCTCGTGCGTCGTAAACAGTTGCTGATCGATTTTAGCCATGATTATCTCAATTTCATCTATATGTCGCTATTCTACCAAGGATTCGATTAAGTTTTATATTCCAATGTTAGAATTTCGTAAAAAGCAATGATATATTGTATTCAATAAAACAAAGGGATAAATATAAAGGGATAAAAAATGAATACACCCTCAAAGTTCGCTACTACTATTATAGCGAGTCTGCTCGCATCGCTCTCTGGCTGCGCCAGTGTTGAACAGCCAAGCACCAACCCACAATTAGTGAGTCAAATTAGCAGCAGTTCTGAAGCGGATCTATTTGACGAACAAAGCCCGCTATTAACAACAGAGGCGTTCGCTCAAGCTACTCAGACTCTTGCCAATACCCAAGATATTGAGACAGCAAACAAGCTGCTTTACTATTTTCGCGCCTTTAGTTACTACGGTCCAGTTGATGACTTAACTGATGCCGATATTTCTGCTTTAGCTGAAGCCCTAGAAGAGTTCAGTGATTCAGGACAACTCAACAATCGAGCGCGCTTGCAAGAGCAATATGCAGTAACTCTCTATCGCTACTTTGCCAACGACGAAGCCGCCGCCGTATTGCCGCCACTACTTCCACAACTAGAAACGCAATTACAGCAATTGGCGAATACAACGCCCAATACCGCTAATGATTATGCATTACTGGAAACCTTAAAAGCCTATGGATTCTTACTTAATCAGGGCCGTAAAGAGGTAGATGGTGAGCTCAACAAAGTTTTGCTAGCCGCAGACTTAAACACCGCCCTTCTCAGTTTTGCAGCAAGCCCGACAAGTATTCGTGCAGATAAAGATTGGCCACGAACCAATGCTTACTGGGCATTAGCCCTTTATCGCTTAGCCCTACCTTCATCTGAAGACGGTAGTGAAACAGAACAAGAGTTAGCGCTAGATGCTGCGGTTGCCGCAATAGCGAAAGCCGATGTCACACTGCGCGGGGATGCAGCTAAAGATGCTTACACTGCAGGCTTTCACGTCAACGTATTTGGCGGCCAAGAACTGTGTACGGAAAATAGCGATATATGCCGTATTCCAGAGCTTAAAACCGCCCTGCCCATTGAACATCATTGTTCCGATAGCCTGTTTATATTGACCCAAGATTTAAACGAGCAAGAACTTGCTGACAGCTGCGCTAAGTTGACCTCGCAAGAGTCTAACTTTCATGGTTTGTTGAAAACGGGACTAAAACCGACCCCAAATGATTTTAACAGCGCCCTTAGAGTTGTCGCATTTAAAAACTGGAGTCAATACCACTTATATGGCCAGCTTATCTTCGATATTCAAACCGATAATGGTGGCATGTATATCGAGGGCATACCTTCAAAACCAGGCAACCAAGCGACCTTCTTTGCTTTCCGTCAGTGGTGGATTGAACCAGAATTTAAAGTCTGGAATTTGAATCATGAATATGTGCATTACCTAGATGGGCACTTTGTGAAATACGCAGGCTTTGGTCACTTCCCAGAGAAAATGGTCTGGTGGTCAGAGGGGTTAGCTGAATATATCTCAAAGGGCGATACCAACCCTTCGGCTCTTCGGGTGATTAAGCGAGATATAGAAAAAGCCCCAACATTGGAAGAGATCTTTGCCACCGAATACAAAGACGGCCAAGACCGAACCTACAAGTGGAGCTATATGGCTATTCGTTTCCTTGCGGAACATCACCATACTGACTTTGTACAACTCAGCCAGTACCTAAAAACTGATTATTACGAAGGTTATGATCAATTAATGGCCTCTCTGACTCAACATCAAGATCAGTTTGCAACTTGGTTAGATACTCAAGTCGAAGAGTTTGATGACCATGAAGACAAAAATAAGCCAAGGCTACACAAGCAATATCGCTATGATTACCGTGACTATTTGCAACCACAGCACCTGGCTCATGGTGAGGACCACCTGAAGTTTTAGTCATTAGCTGAGGCATCCCCTTCCTACGCAATCCTTGCGTTCAGGCTGATGTTGGGTGAAGCAGCGTACATCCATGTACAAAGCCAATTTGTATCCATCCATGGCAAATTGGCATAAGTGTTCTGACCTCTAGGGATAG
>NZ_JBRILQ010000075.1:0-8295 GCF_052977045.1 Shewanella sp. 125m-7 | reverse complement strand
CATTCCTACGCTAATACGCCTAGAATTGAACTCGCGCAAGGCCTCTGAAATGAGCATGTTCAAGTCGTTTGGGTATACCAATCAGTGAGCGATTAACTCTTTCTACTGATTGGTATTATTCGCTTTTCAATTGTTCGCGATTACAGGCTTTCAAAATCATCCACGTTGATTGCCGCTAGGCGTAACTCATTCGCCTTAACTAATTGTTGATGTTCATCAGAACTAATCAAGGAGATCTCGAGCGCCGAGTCAAACAAGGCTAAAGGCTGAAGTTTTCTTGCCAATGTGCCCTCTTTTTGTGCTTGCTTAAGCTTTTTATATAGACCGTTACAGCCATGCTTAGCGATAAATGCATTTTCAACCTCAGCAATACCGCCGGTGTCTCCCTCAAAGTCAGGACACAAGAAGGTTAAACGGTCGCGTGCAGGGCAAGGTTTGCTCATTGAATTAACCAAATCGATTGAAAGCTTATCGCTTGCGTCTTTAAATCGGTTTCCTAGGGGGAAAATTAACGCTCGAAGTAATAAGGCTACACCACGATTAGGGAAGTTGCGAATGGCTTCATCTAATGCTCTTGCCGCTAGGTGCAGACGCGTTGCCATAACATGGCGCACCGCGGGTAAGTCATCAAACTGGCGACCATTGTCTTCAAACAACTTTAACGTTGCAGAGCCAAGGTATAGCTGACTTAAGACATCCCCCATTCGAGCGCTGAGCATCTCTTTACGTTTTAAGTCGCCACCCAAGATCAACATAGATACATCAGTCATCAAGGCTAAACTTGCCGATAAACGCGTCATATCTTTGTAATACTGTTTAGTTTCACCGCTTACTGGTGATGGTGCAAAACGGCTACCCGTTAATGCATTACCCAATGCACTGAAAGCATTACGAATAGCATAACCGATGTGACCTAATAACAGATCATCAAAGCGCTCTAACCCTTCATTGGTATCTTCCATAGCCGCCGCTTCCATCTCAGCTAACACATATGGATGACAGCGCGTTGCTCCTTGACCGAAGATCATCAAACTTCTGGTTAAAATATTGGCCCCTTCTACCGTAATAGAAATAGGTAGTGCCATATAACCGTGGCCTAAATAGTTTTTAGGCCCAAGCTGGATCCCTTTTCCTGACTGGATATCCATCGCATCGTCAATCACCTTACGACCAAGCTCAGTCATGTGATACTTGGCAATTGCTGTGACCACAGAAGGCTTAACCTTTAAGTCAATACCTGTTGTAGTTAGACGCCTTGCGGCTTCAAGCTGGTAGGTATTGGCGATAACCCGTGCTAAAGCTTCTTGTACCCCTTCAAAATGGCCAATTTCGATACCAAACTGCTTACGAACAAAGCTGTATGCGGTTGTCGTTTTAGTCGCCATATGGCCCGATGCAGTCGAAAGCGCAGGCAATGAGATCCCGCGTCCAGCTGATAAGCATTCAACCAGCATTCTCCAACCGCGCCCCGCAAATTGAGGGCCGCCGATAATCCAATCCAGTGGGATAAACACATCTTTACCACTAGTAGTGCCATTCATAAACGCCATATTTAATGGGTTGTGGCGACGACCAATTTCAACGCCATCGTGAGAGGTTGGGATCAAGGCGCAGGTAATACCAATCTCTTTTGTCTCACCGAGCAAACCATCTGGATCATGCATTTGAAATGCAAGACCCAGTACATCAGCCACTGGAGCAAGGGTAATATAGCGCTTATTCCAGTTAAGTTTTAAACCTAGGGTCTCTTCACCATTAAAGACTTGGCGACACACAATACCCGTATCAGGAATCGCTCCGGCATCACTACCCGCTTCTGGGCCTGTTAATGCAAAGCATGGAATGGCACGACCATCAGCTAATTGCGGTAACCAGAAATCTTTTTGTTCACTGGTTCCGTAATGAGTCAGCAACTCTCCAGGCCCTAATGAGTTAGGCACCATGACCGTTACCGCTGCACTCACACTTCTGCTAGCAATTTTGCTGACAATGGTAGAGTTAGCGTAAGCAGAGAACGCTTTACCGCCATACTTATTAGGGATAATAAGCGCAAAGAAGCCTTCTTTTTTGAAGTAATCCCAAAGCTCTGGAGGCAGATCTTTTCTTTCATTGACGATGTTGTAATCGTCAATCATGGTTAATGCTGTCACCACCTGATTGTCGATAAAATATTGCTCTTCAGAGGTTAAGGTTGGTTTACCATAGCTATGAAGCACTTGCCAGTTAGGTTTGCCTTTAAACAGCTCCCCTTCCCACCAAACATCGCCTGCTTCCATCGCTTCTTTTTCAGTTTTGGAAAGCGGTGGTAGCACTTTTTTAAAAAAGCTAAATACAGGACGAGTGACTAACTGCATCCTGATATTTTTAACACTGAATACAACGACTATTGTGACAATCAATAGTATTAATAATGTCGTAGCCATAATTTTTACATTACATCCTTAGTAAGTGGGACTGATACCCCGGCAGATAAATACGGAATGACTTTTCTAATAACAGCTTCAATATCATTGTGCTCCCCAAAGTCGGCTTCCGCAATTTCAGTTAATGCATCAGCAGAAGCCATGGTGAAAACAACCGTACCTAAGGTAAAGTGTAATCGCCAAAACATCTCTGCAGGAGGGATATGTGGTGCGCTCTCAGCTACAGCTTTCACAAAAAGCCCTAAATATTCACCATAATGCGTAGTGATAAACCAGCGTAGGTGCCCTTGGCTTTCGATATAGCCACGGCCTAACAGTTGAAGAAATGTGGTGGTACCTTCATTCCTTAATGTATTGAGATCGAGTAGTGGGGCAACCAAAGTTGAGAAAATATCGTTTAACGATGCGTTAGCGTTCTTTTTGCGCACAGCAACAATAGCATCAGCTGCCGCTGGCATAAATACATCGAGGTAACGTGCCAATACCGCTCGGATTAGCTCTTTTTTGGAGCCAAAATGGTAGTTAACAGATGCAAGGTTTACTTCAGCTTTGCTGGTAATTAATCTTAGTGAGGTCTCAGAAAAACCTCTTTCTGCAAATAATTTTTCCGCAGCATCCAGTATTCTTGTTTTTGTATCGGAGCGATTTGCCATTCCGTTGCCTTTTCTATTTTAAACACTCGTTTAAATTAAACATTCGCATGCTTATTGTCAAACTAAATCCCCTAACAATAAGTACAAACAGACCTGTATCGGCTTATATATGGACAAAAGCAACTCACCACGAACAACATAGGTGCCACAAAGAAAGGCAACAACTTAGGCCGCTTGCGCTGTTTATCTTTACTTTCGAGATCGCTGTGAAAGCGTCGCGCTTCCTGGTGCATTTCTACCTTGAGTAATGGTATTAGCGTTTAGACAAAAGTGAGGTCAGTTAGATATTTTACGCGGCGACTTCGCCACTCACTTATTTGAAAGGGATTTCGACTTACGCTCACAGCAAAGCTTACGGAAACAACGCCTAAGTATTTATAACGACGGTTTCCATGAGGCCATTAGTGACACCAATGGCGCTATCTATCACACCAAACTATTTAAAATAGATTGGTTTACTTGATGAAGTACCGGATGCATCAAAAGATATTAGCAGTACGATTATGTTTAAGAAGCTGAACGCCTGACATCTGTTCAGCAAAATGCATCATTTCTTCTTCGCCCATAACGGCTCCTACTCACACTGCAGTTACGGTGTTTTTCAAAACAGTTACCACTCTATTATACCGATTGCTATTAATTGGCATTGAAGCGTTAATGTTTGACGTACCGTGCCGTTTTACACATCTTGTAAAGATCTAGTACTTTAGTTCATGGTAACCATCTATTATAGTAGTTCCATTATATTATTAGTTTGTCCTATTACATGCTTAAAAAAGTTGCAACTGCACTAGCCTTAATGAGTACACTTTACTTTAGCCTCCTTCAAGTCGCTGTCGCGGATGATAATGAGGCACTTAATGCTGTCTACAATCAATTCAGCGCAGCCTTTAATAAGCTTGATGCAACTATGATGGAGTCAATCTATTCAGAAGATGCCTGCTATATTCCAGAAAACCAAGCTGAAGAGATCACACTAGGCCGCGATAATATCGTCGCGCTTTATAAGACATTTTTTGGAAAAATTAAGCATAAAAATGCCAAAATAGAGGTGGATTTTAGGGTCATTGAACGCAACATCGAAGGAACTAATTCAACTGATATAGGTTATTACCTTATTCGTTTTCACCCACCTGTCGATAACGGTGAGCCAACGAGTGAGTTTGCGGGTAAGTTTGTTGGTGTCTCGAAAAAGAAAAAAGATGGTAAGTGGTATTTAACTGTCGATACCAATAATCGCGCAGAAGCATCGTTTTATTATAATGCCAAACCGAGTCCAAACCTTTATTATGGCCGCCAATTTCCAGCATTAAGTCAAAACTCATTACCCAATAGCCATGACAAACCTTAATTTAGCAGATCAAAAGCTATGCCCCTGTTGTTCAGGTTCAGCCTATCAAGCATGCTGTCAACCACTTCACCTTAAGAGCAAACACGCGCTAACACCCGAGCAACTAATGCGTTCGCGATTTAGTGCTTTTTATCTAAAACAATATGATTACTTGATTGAAACTCACCATGATGATTACTTAAATGGCCAAACAAGGCAGAGCCTTGCACAAGAGCCGCTACCTCAATGGTTAGGTCTGCAGGTGTTAACCCATCATCAAACGGGTATCAAGGGTCAGGTCAGCTTTCAGGCTTGGTATAAACTCGATAATATGCTTGATGCCATTCATGAGTGCTCTGACTTTATTAAGCAAGATGAAAAGTGGTATTACACTCAAGGAAAGCAAAAAACACCGGTGCTGCCAAAACGCAACGACCTGTGTATCTGTCAAAGTGGCAAGAAATTTAAGCAGTGCTGTGGTAAGTAATGCCAATCGTACTAAATATGCGATAGGTATAACTTACGCTAATGAATTGCGGCTGACTTTTCCAAAAATTGGCTAAACTCTGACACTCTTAATGCCGGACTGTATAAGAATCCCTGAGCCTGATGACACAGATGTTTAGCTAAAAATAGTTCCTGCTCTTTCGTTTCGACCCCTTCAGCAGTCAGCGAAATATTCAATGCCGATGCCATAGCGATGATTGCACTTACGATTTCGCGGCTTTCATGACTTACTGATAAGTCTGATATGAATGAGCGATCAATTTTTAGTTTGCTGATTGGAAATTGTTTAAGATAACGCATAGAGCTATAACCGGTACCAAAGTCATCAATAGCTAAGCCAACGCCCAAAGCAGCAAGCTCATGGCATAAATTGGTGGCAGAGCGAATATCTTCCATTAACTCGGTTTCGGTTATTTCAAGGATCAGGCTATGGGGTTTTAGCCGATAACGAGTCACCAGCTCCCATACCTGCTCAAATAGATTACCACTGAAAAACTGCCTTGCTGATACGTTGACATGCATCGAGATGTCAATCTGGTGCCGTTGCCATAGATTGAGTTGCTTACAGGCGGCTTCTAACACCCACGAGCCGATATCATTAATCAGACCCGTTTGCTCTGCAATATCAATAAATGCGCCTGGGTATAACACCCCTTTCTTAGGGTGATGCCAGCGGATCAGCGCCTCTGCACCAATATAAGACTGTTTTTTCAGATCTTTCAGCGGTTGATAATAGAGTTCAAATTGCCGTCCTTTTATCGCAACGGCCAAGTCTCTTTCAATTTGTGTATCTTCTTTAAACGCATTTAACAATGCTGAGTTAAATACTTGAATGGCAGTACCTTGCTTATTTTTCGCGTTTTGAAGTGCAATATCGGCACAGGTTAGCGGTGATATTTTTTGCTCTATTGATGCCAGTGCAACGCGAGCTAAGGCGGGTTTAGGCTCAATCTGCTCAGTACCTATGGCGATAGGCACTTCAAGTTGTTTATATAATCGTTCTGTTGCCTGCTCAATATCGATTTCATCTTGTTCATTTTCGAATAAAATAGCGAACTCATCACTGCCTATTCTAGCGACTTCAGAAATTTGATTCATTTCAGCAAAATGCCGTATTCGTCTTGCGATTTCAATTAGCATGATATCGCCATTGGCATGGCCGTATGTATCGTTAAACCGTTTAAACCCTTGAAGATCAATAAGCACTAAATGACCTAACTGCGCTTTATCCAACACACGGCTAAAATGAGTTCGATTGTACAGACCCGTGAGTCCGCAGCGCCAGGCTAAGCGCAATAACTCTTTTTGATGGTTATGCTGGTCAGTACAATCGTCAGCATTGATCAATGCAAAATGATTACCTCTATCTGAGATAAAGCGTTTTACCGAAAAGTGCATCCAATAAGACGTACCATCATCGCGAACTAAGTTCACCTCTTCTTCTGAGGCTTCACCAATGCGAGCTTTATTTAATACAAGAGCAGATAATGCAGGGTATTGTTTAAAAAAATCCAACAGTTGGACTTTGCGCCCCAATATTCTTTCTCTTGGTACTTTTGTTAAATCGGCGTGCGCCTTATTGACGTATTCAATGCACTCAGATGCGAGATTAACCACCATCATTATTTGTTCAGACTGCTCTGCAGCTGACAAAAACAGCGTTAGCCGCTCATCTTTTTCATAACCATATTGCGTCGCCAAGGTTAGTGCCAATTGGTCGGCAACTTGTGAGCACAGCAGAACGTCGCTGTCATTCCATGCTTCAGCGACTTGAGTGCGTTCTAGGCTTAAAATGCCCTCTAAATGACCGTTGATTCGGATCGCAACTTCTAATACAGACACGATCCCTAATGCTTGATAATAGGGTCTGAGCTCAACTAAACGACTATCATCAACACAATATTCAGCTGAAATATGGCGTTCACCTTTGAGCTGATGAATAAAGTTGGGGCAAGATGAGGGGGTTGGACGAATCGCGGTGACCGTTGGTAAGCTAGCAGACGTGCATAGGCGTGTAATTTGATGCAGAGTATTCGCTTCAGCTGATAGCGCAGAAACGACAACACTTGAAACATTGAGCTGCTTGGCAAGTAATTCAGCTGCAATTTGCGCAGTGGCGTTAAAATCCCCTAGCTGCTTTGCCTCTGAATTAACAATGTACTCCAACAATTGCTGAAATTGATGCTTCTTCACACGTTATCCTAATGAGATAAGCAAATGGCTTATCAATGGCTTTAATTATTAAAGCAAAAAAGATTATTTTTATAGGGTACAGGTTACATGAATCAACGTAATTACAGCAAGTTTTACGACTAGATTTTACAAACCATTTTCTAACTGAAAAATCATTTTTTCAGCGCTAAAAGAGAATGTTAGACTAACCTTGGCACTTTGCTCTTGCTGTTGTTTTTCAAAAGTAACACCTTCAAAGCGCTGCTGTGCTTTAGCAATAACTTCATCTGCTAATTGTTCACAATTGTCGCCGTTTAATTCTAATTCTAGTACGGTGTCGAATTCATCGATAACCGCACCGACATCCACAAAACTACCACAGTCTGTACATGTATCATTAACCAAATTTGATTGCGCTTTTTGAATATTTTTCATCTTGATTTGTCTCTACAAAGATATTGTGAATCAATGATTATATATCAGCAATTCAAAATAGAGCAGGATCATCATCAAGCTTGAGCAATAAATTCACTCATTTGCCGCTGCATGTGTAGCTGATCAGCAAAATGCGTTAGCGTAATATGAGATTTTGTTGGCAACTGTCTATATCGATTACGCGTTGTCAGTTCACAGTTAGCCAATACTTCCTGCATGTCTAATGCTTCATCTTTGCGGATCACCAACGCCTCTTCGTTTAGGGTATTAGCTAATCGAAATGCAGCAGCGCCACCTAATTGATGAACCTGGCTGTTATCGACAACGATTGGCTCACTACCGAGCTTAGCAAGCAAAGTTTGTGGCTTAGGCAGTTCAAATTTAGCTCTGAGATCGTTAGATTGATACGCATCGGTTTGAAATTGAGCCATGTCACGAGCATCCGCCGACAACATAGACAGCAGTAAACCAAACTCACCCCGACGGTTTGATCCGATGGCATGATTTAGTCGTGAACCTAATTGCGATTCGTTAACTAAAGCGTTAGTTAGCTGCATAACACTCAATTTGCATAAAAATAAACCTATAAAACAACTCGTTGATAGTTAATCGACCATTCAGACAAATACTTTAGGATTTATTTCATATTTAGGCTTTACAGAAGAAATTATTCTGACTACTATTGCCGCCGCAATTGAGGAGGGGTTCCCGAGTGGCCAAAGGGATCAGACTGTAAATCTGACGGCTCAGCCTTCGAAGGTTCGAATCCTTCTCC
>NZ_JBRILQ010000074.1:0-10731 GCF_052977045.1 Shewanella sp. 125m-7 | reverse complement strand
CTGCAATCAACGCCTTGCTTAAAGCGCATTAAATTCCCACTGAACCCTGCATCTTCAGGTGGCTTGGGTATATAACCATTTGGTTTAGCTGTTTAAGCGTGAAGCATAAAAAAGGTACGCAATTGCGTACCTTTTTTATTTGCTAAATCGTCACTTAGAGCTAAACGACAACAACCTTGCTAGTGTTAGTACCACCAACAGTTTCCATTGCATCGCCCTTAGTCATCATTGCCATATCACCTTTTACAAGGTAACCAGCTTGAGTAAGGGTTTCCAGTGCTTTTTGAGCAACAGCTTCAGGTGCATGAGTCGTTGAATCAAAATAAACTGGCTGAACACCGCGGTAAAGTGCCATTTTAGCCAAGGTCGACTCATGACGAGACATGGCAAAAATAGGTAATGCAGAGCTAATGCGTGACATCATCTGTGGTGTTGCACCTGACTCTGTTAACGCCACAATCGCTTTAATACCTTCAAGGTGGTTAGCGGCATACATAGTCGATAATGCAATCGTTTCTTCGATAGTCGTGAACTGCTGATCAAGTCTATGCTTAGAAACCTGCACGCTTGGATGTGATTCAGCGCCTAAACACACTTCAGCCATTGCTTTAACGGTTTCTTCAGGGAAGTCACCAGCCGCTGTTTCAGCACTAAGCATTACAGCATCAGTACCATCAAGTACTGCGTTCGCAACATCCATAACCTCAGCACGTGTTGGCATAGGGCTAGAGATCATTGACTCCATCATTTGAGTCGCAGTAATAACTGGCTTATTCAATTGACGTGAACGGCTGATTAGGCGTTTTTGAACTGCTACAAGAGCAGGGTCGCCAATTTCAACACCTAAGTCACCACGAGCAACCATAACGGCATCAGATGCCATGATCACATCATCCATAGCTTCGTCAGTCGCTACGGCTTCTGCACGCTCTACTTTAGAGACGATAAGCGCATTACTACCTGCTTTACGCGCTAAATCTCGAGCGTAATTTAGGTCAGCACCACTTCTTGGGAATGACACCGCAAGGTAGTCAACACCAATCTCTGCCGCTGTAATGATGTCTTGCTTGTCTTTTTCAGTTAATGCAGCAGCCGATAGACCGCCACCTTGCTTGTTGATGCCTTTATTATTAGATAAAGGACCCGCGACAGTAACGCTGGTATGAACCTTGTTACCTTCAACTTTTTCAACACGTAACTGAACGCGGCCATCATCGAGCATTAAGATATCACCAAGACTTACGTCTTTTGGTAACTCTTTATAATCGATACCGACTTGCGTCTCGTCACCTTCGCCTTTACCAAGATCACCATCAAGGGTGTAGGCTTGACCAAGCTCTAACATTACCTTTTTGTTGTCTTTGAAAGTTGAGATACGAATTTTAGGACCTTGAAGATCGCCTAACACAGCGACATGAACGCCAAGCTCTTTTGCAATCGCTCGTGTATCATTTGCGCGTTTTTTATGATCTTCTGGTGCTCCGTGAGAGAAGTTTAAGCGAACAACGTTAGCGCCGGCAGCAATAATGCGGCGTAAGTTGTCATCACGGTCGGTGGCTGGACCCAAAGTTGTTACAATTTTGGTTCTGCGGAACATGACATACTCCGTTAAGTTTTAAAAAATTCTGATTCTATATTATCAGACAATACCCGTTAATGTAGTAAAATTACGAACAAAATGATCTAACTCAAGTTTTTAATTTTGTGACCTATTCCACCAATAATTTAAAACTGGGCAATTCAACTTAGGTTAAATTGCCGCAAATTATGTAGAAAGTCAGTTACAGAACTGGATCTTTGTCTATTCTTGATTCTTTTAACACTTCCTTTACTCGCTTCAAATTTTCACGGAAGCGAGGACCACGTCTAAGGGTAAATCCGGTAGCGAGCACATCTATTATAACTAATTGTGCCAAACGTGATGCCATAGGTAAGTACATATCTGTATCTTCTGGTACTTCCATTGTCACAGGTAGTGTACACACCGTTGATAGCGGGGAGTGACGTGCAGTAATGCCGATAACCGCTGCGCCATTTTCTCGAGCGAGCTTTGCAATGTCGATAAGCGATTTTGTACGGCCAGTATGCGAGATAAGCACAACCACATCGCCTTCATTGCTGTTAATACAGCTCATACGTTGCATTAGAACATCATCGAAACAGATGACAGGAACATTAAAGCGGAAGAATTTATTTTGTGCATCGTGAGCAACAGAAGCCGAGGCTCCCAGACCAAAGAAAGAGATGGTTTTAGCTTGGGTCAAAATATCGACGGCTTTATTAATGGCTGCAGTGTCTATGCTTTGTCTAGCGGTATCGAGCGATGCCATAGAAGATTCAAATATCTTAGTGGTATAGGAATCAGGGCTGTCGTCCTCTTCTACATGACGGCTAACATAAGGCGTACCGTTAGCGAGGCTTTGTGCGAGATGCAGCTTAAAGTCTGGAAAGCCTTTAGTATCAAGGCGACGGCAGAAGCGGTTAACCGTTGGTTCACTCACATCAGCCATTTTTGCCAAGGTGGCAATACTTGAATGAATTGCGGTTTGTGGTGAAGACAAAATAACTTCTGCCACTTTACGTTCAGATTTACTAAAATGGGCAAGGCTTTTTTGCACCTTTTCGAGGGTATTCATATGCGTACGTCCACTCACTAGTAATGTAGTTTTATTATATTTTGTTGAAACTTTTAGCTTGTCGTATTCATAGCGTTATTTCCGGAGCGTTAACGCCAACATTAATTTATAATAACAGCAGGTATAAATACGATAAATTTTAGTAATTTTATCACAAAAGCATATCAGATTATGGCTTAACATACCTAATAAGCTAACTTGAAGTTTATTATAAAATTTAGATGCAATTACTTATTTCTGTTGTTATATTACAACAAACGTGTGAAATCTCATCAAAAATGATGAGGCACAGTGTCAAAAGGAGATTTTGAAGCTATGGGCATAACGACACCAAAAGCCAAAGCTTGTGATTTTGTTCTATTTGGTACCAAGGGAGATCTTGCTAAGCGTAAGTTACTGCCTTCTTTATATCAGCTCGATAAAGCAAACTTACTGAATGTTGATACAAAAGTTCTCGGCGTAGCAAAAGATGACTTTAGCCAAGAAGAATATCGCGACTTGGTGGTCACAGCATTAAAGACATTTGTTAAAGATGAGCTGTGTGAAGAGACCATGAATCGCTTCTTGGACCGTTGTCACTATATTGGGACAAACTTTACGGTTTCTGATGGGTATCAGGCTTTCCACGATATTTTAGAGCCTGAAAAGCGTGTGATGGTGAGTTACTTCGCAACGCCGCCCGCTATCTTCGGTGACATCTGTCGCTGTCTCCACGAACAAAACCTTATATACCCTGACTCCCGTGTCGTTCTCGAAAAGCCTATCGGCTCAGATCTCGAAAGCTCCCGCATTATCAACGACCAAGTTTCAGCTTATTTCGAAGAAACTCAAGTTTACCGTATTGACCATTATCTAGGTAAAGAAACAGTTCAAAACCTGCTTGCGCTGCGTTTTGCCAACTCGTTATTTGCCTCTAAGTGGGATAACCGTACGATTGACCATGTGCAGCTCACTGTTGCTGAAGAAGTGGGTATCGAAGGCCGTTGGGGTTATTTCGATAAAGCGGGTCAGATGCGCGATATGATCCAAAACCATCTATTACAAGTGTTAACACTGGTAGCAATGGATCCTCCCGTTAATCTAGATGCTGACAATATTCGTGATGAGAAAGTAAAAGTACTTAAGTCACTGCGTCCGATTAACGCCGACAATATTTATGAAAACACCGTTCGTGGTCAATACAGCTCGGGCTTCTTAAAAGGCGCACCGGTTCCTGGTTACCTCGAAGAAGAGGGCGCGAATGTTCAGTCAAAAGCTGAAACGTTTGTTGCGCTACGTGTCGATATCGATAACTGGCGCTGGGCTGGCGTGCCATTCTATTTACGTAGTGGTAAGCGTATGCCGTTTAAGAGCTCTGAAATTGTGGTGTACTTTAAAAACCCGCCACACAATCTATACAGCTCTAACTACCGTAATCTGCCACCTAATAAATTAACCATTAGATTACAGCCTCACGAAGGGGTTGAAATTCAAATGTTGAATAAGGTGCCGGGACTTGGTGAAAAGCAACGTCTGCAAACGACAAAACTGGATTTAAGTTTCTCTGAAACCTTTAAGAATGAACGTATTGCTGATGCTTATGAGCGTTTATTACTCGAAGCTATGTTAGGCAATCAGGCATTGTTTGTTCGCCGTGATGAAGTCGAGCAGGCTTGGAGCTGGGTTGACGGCATTATTCAAGCGTGGGAAGAGACTGACGAAAAACCAAAACCTTATCCTGCCGGTACGTGGGGCCCAGTTGCATCAGTCGCGCTGATCACTAAAGACGGTCGTTCTTGGGACGAGTAGGGGAAAACAATGATTAAAGAAACAGTTTTTAAATCATTTGATAATAAAGAAGCACTCGAAGCACAACTGGCGGAGCGTATTGCCAATCAACTGCAAGACGCCGTTGATGCTCGTGGTAAAGCGAGCCTTGTAGTTTCTGGTGGCTCTACACCACTTAAGTTATTTGAGCTACTTAGTAAGAAAGGTATTGATTGGAGCGACGTTTACATCACGTTAGCGGATGAACGTTGGGTTAATGCCGAACATGGTGATTCAAACGAGCGCCTAGTTCGTAATAATTTGCTAAAAAATCGCGCTGCAAATGCCAAGTTTCGTGGACTGAAGAACATGTACGCTTCGCCAGAAGAGGGATGCGTAATGGCGAGTGAACAACTGGGTAGTTTTCCAACCCCGTTTGATGTTGTCGTTTTGGGCATGGGAAATGACGGCCATACTTGCTCTTGGTTTCCATGTGCAGAAGCTGCAGAGCTTGAACACGCATTAACGACAACCGACTTATGTGTTGCTGTTAAACCTGGCAGCGCACCGCATTCAAGAATTTCGTTGTCTAAATCTGCGATTTTAGCGAGTCGTCAAATCTATTTACATATTGTTGGTGAGCAAAAACTGGATGTTTACCGACAAGCACTAGCAAGCGATGACAGTCGTGAGATGCCAATTCGAGCTGTGCTCGGCCAGCATAAAACGCCTGTTGATGTTTACTGGAGCGCTTAAGGAGTAATTATGCACAGCGTTGTACAATCTGTTACTGACAGAATTATTGAACGAAGCAAAGATTCTCGCGCTAAATACCTAGCGGCGCTCGATGATGCTAAAAATAAAGGTGTTCATCGCAGTGCATTAAGCTGCGGTAACCTAGCGCATGGTTTTGCTGCTTGCAATCCAAGCGATAAAACCGCTATCAAGCAATTAAACAAAGCCAATATTGGTATTATTACCTCTTTCAACGACATGTTATCGGCGCATCAGCCTTATGGCGAATACCCTGACTTGTTGAAGCAAGCGTGTAATGAAGTGGGCAGTGTTGCTCAGGTTGCTGGTGGCGTTCCCGCTATGTGCGATGGTGTGACACAGGGTCAACCGGGTATGGAGCTGAGCCTATTAAGCCGTGAAGTCATTGCAATGGGCACTGCGGTAGGTTTGTCGCACAATATGTTCGATGGTGCTTTATTACTGGGTATTTGCGATAAAATTGTCCCAGGTTTATTGATTGGCGCATTGAGCTTTGGTCACTTACCTATGTTGTTTGTGCCTGCCGGCCCAATGAAATCAGGCATTCCAAATAAAGAAAAAGCCCGCATTCGCCAACAATACGCCCAAGGTAAAATCGACAGAGCAGGGCTTTTAGATGCTGAATCAAAGTCATACCATAGTGCAGGTACTTGTACTTTCTACGGCACGGCTAACAGTAATCAGCTAATGCTTGAAGTGATGGGGCTTCAGTTACCCGGTTCATCTTTTGTCAATCCAGATGATCCTCTGCGTGAAGTCTTAAGTAAAACTGCGGCAAAACAAGTTTGTCGCTTAACTGAAATGGGCACCCAATATACCCCAATTGGTAAAGTGGTATCTGAAAAATCAGTCGTTAACGGTATTGTGGCACTCTTAGCAACGGGTGGTTCAACCAACCTAACAATGCATATCGTAGCTGCTGCGCGTGCTGCCGGCATTATCGTTAACTGGGATGATTTCTCAGAGCTTTCAGATGCGGTTCCTCTACTTGCCCGTGTTTACCCCAATGGACATGCAGACATTAACCACTTCCACGCAGCGGGCGGCATGGCATTCTTGATTAAAGAACTGCTTGATGGCGGTTTATTACATGAAGATGTTGATACCGTGGCGGGATTTGGTCTTAAGCGTTACACCCAAGAGCCGCAAATGCGTGATGGCGAGCTAACATGGGTTGATGGTCAACAAACAAGTTTAGATGCTGAAGTACTAACAAGCCTTGATAAGCCTTTCCAAAGTAATGGTGGCCTTAAACTACTAAAAGGTAACCTTGGCCGCGCTGTGATTAAGGTATCTGCAGTGGCTGAGCAGCACCGCATTGTAGAAGCTCCGGCGGTTGTTATTGACGATCAAAACAAGCTTGAAGCGATTTTCAAAGCCGGCGACCTTGATAAAGATTGTGTGGTTGTGGTTAAAGGCCAAGGCCCTAAGGCTATTGGTATGCCAGAGCTTCATAAGCTCACGCCTATCCTTGGCACGCTTCAAGACAAAGGCTTCAAGGTGGCATTATTAACTGACGGACGTATGTCGGGTGCATCAGGTAAAGTGCCAGCGGCGATTCACTTAACACCAGAAGCATTGGATGGTGGTTTGATTGCCAAAATCCACAATGGCGACCTGGTGAGAGTGAATGCAACAACCGGAGAGCTGACACTGCTGGTTGATGAGGCAGAGCTCAATGCCAGAACGGCTGAGAAGGTTGATCTTCACAAAACAAGTTACGGTATGGGTCGTGAGTTATTCGGTGCACTTCGCGCGAGTCTAAGCAGTCCAGAAACCGGTGCTCGTAGCACTAGTGCAATTGATGAAAACTATTAGAGTTTAAGGAAGAGTAACGCAATGCTTGAGAATAACTGGTCAATACAACCACAAGATATTTTTAAACGCAGCCCTATTGTTCCAGTAATGGTGATCAATAAGATTGAACATGCTGTGCCGTTAGCCAAAGCGTTAGTTGCTGGTGGTATTTCAGTACTTGAAGTCACGCTACGTACAGACTGTGCGTTAGCTGCGATCACTAAAATCGCCAAGGAAGTACCTGAGGCGTTAGTCGGTGCGGGGACTATTCTAAATAAGCAGCAGCTGGAGCAAGCGGTTAATGCTGGCGCCCAGTTTGTTATTACCCCAGGCGCGACTACTGAGCTTTTGGAAGCTGCAATGGCGGGAACAACCCCGTTGATCCCTGGTGTTGCTAGTATCTCTGAAGTGATGAAGGGAATGGCGCTGGGTTATACAAACTTTAAGTTTTTCCCAGCAGAAGCGTCAGGTGGCGTGAATGCACTGAAAGCGTTTTCGGGTCCACTTGCTAATATTCGTTTTTGTCCAACCGGTGGCATTACGCCAAGTAGCTATAAAGACTATTTAGCACTTAAAAATGTCGATTGTATCGGTGGCAGCTGGATTGCCCCAACGGATGCGATGGAGCAAGGCGACTGGGAGCGGATCACCGCTTTATGTAAAGAAGCCATTGGTGCATTAAAAGCGTAATGGGTTCTGAAATATTAAAAAAGCTACCCAATTGGTAGCTTTTTTGTTTTCAGCGTTGGAATAAGCCTTAAAACAGAAATTACTTGGTATTACCTGAGTAGTTAAACTGAGACTCGACCTTCCACACACGGTAACGTACCTGGCTATTTTCTGGTAAATAAAATACTTTCGGTAAACGGCTATCGTATTTCAGCATTAAGTCAGCGTTTATCTTCAAGAACTTTTCGGTTTTTGCTTGCTCAAAACAAGCCATCATAGTGCTTGGACCTTCAGAAATACTCTCTACTTGATAGTAGTTATATCCCCAGCCTTTCACTGTGTGTTGTTGTAATTCGCCAACTAAACCGTGTTGATTACAATCGACCATTTGGGTTTTGCCAATTTCAATTTCAACCATGTAGTCAGCTTCATTATCTAGCTTAGGTAGCGTTAGAATATGCTGTACTTGGCCGGCATCAGGCTTGGGGTACATTTTTGTTTCGCTGGTGTTTGTGTAATCACTGGCGCTATACATCTGTGAACTAATCATATTTTGATTGACTCCTGACGGGTGGGCAGGGCTGGTTGCACTGGCATTAAATGAAAAAGTAGCAAAAACTAAAGATGAGGCTAAAAGAGTACGGCCAAAGCGTTGGTTTAAGGTAGTGAGTAAGGTCATACATTCTCCAAAAGAATAGGTGTTGTGTGTCTAATACATCTATAAACGGGCTGGTTTATAAAAAGGGTTAAAAAAATAATATTTTTATTAAATGACAATCAAACCATTCTCAACGGTGTGAACAAAACTTGAATTCAACCCCATAGCGGGATGGAATATTACTTTCAAAGCCAGCTTGAAACGAGATGGGTAAATGGATTACAAATGTGTTGATAATTTATCGGCCATAGCTTTTGTTGTTAATCGAGTAAGTTCCATAAAGGCGAGGCTTGAGGGAAGGGTCTGAAGCTGATCACATACTGGCTTTTTTATTGAATTTTGGGATCTAAAGGCGTAAGTTTAGTTTGAGTCTCAAAATAGTTGATTGTCAAAGTAGTTATTAATCAAACTAATCGTCAGTAAAATAATGGGCAATTAAAGTAATAGGCAGACAAAATGCGTGAAGGTCTAAATACTTCGAAGACTTATAGTCCGTAGTTAGTAGTTAGTAGTTAGTAGTTAGTAGTTAGTAGTTAGTAGTTAGTAGTCCGTAGTTAGTAGGTCATGTGTATGGCCTTAAGACTATTATGTGCTGATGAGGTACAGCAGCTGTCAGTCTAAACGGGTGCGTAAGCATAATGAGTGTGCATGATGTCTATTTATAATGTCGATTTATAATGTCTGTGCATGAGGACTTATCATGATAGCTATGCATGTTTATACATAATTGAAACCGGTAGGGCAGCAAAATATACATTTAAACAAAAGTACAAGCTCAGCGAACAAGCTTGAGGGCATCAACAAAGCAAAAGGTAGAGGGTTGTTATGGGAAACGTTAAGCAGGCTGTCATTAATTGTCCTCATAAGCAGGGTTTTTCTAGCCATAACAGTGCAGGGGAGCGCAATACTGCCTATGTCTTAGTGCTAACGATAGTGACAATGTTAGCTGAGATTATTGCCGGCACCCTATACGGCTCTATGGCCTTGCTTGCTGATGGTTGGCATATGGGGACGCATGCTGCAGCGTTCATGATCACCTTATTTGCTTATCGATATGCCCGTAAACATGCTAATTCAGCAGAGTTTTCATACGGGACAGGTAAGGTGAGCGTACTGGGCGGCTACACCAGTGCAATAGCGCTAGGTCTCGTGGCGCTTGTTATGCTGGTTGAGTCCGGTGTGCGACTATTTAACCCCCATGAAATATTTTTTAACCAAGCTATTTTAGTTGCAGTGATCGGACTAATAGTGAATATCGTCAGTGCGTTTTTATTAAAAGACCATCACGGTCATGCTCACAGTCATCACCACCATGACACCAGCGAGTATGAGAATAGCGATGACGCAGGGGGGCAGCATGAACACACTCATGAAAAAAGTGAAGTGAAGCATAACCAAAGCCATGACCATAATTTACGAGCAGCATATTTTCATGTACTTGCAGATGCGTTAACGTCACTACTTGCGATTGTTGCCTTGTTAATGGGTAAGTTCTTTGGATTGAATTGGCTCGACCCATTAATGGGGATTGTTGGCGCCATCATCATTAGCCGTTGGGCATGGGGGTTATTAAAGCAAACAGGTCCCATTTTGTTGGACGCGAGTATTGAACAGACGTATATCGAACGGATAAAACACACCCTTGAGCAAGAGCAGGCTCAGGTTGTCGATTTGCATATTTGGAAAATCAGCGCCGACCATTATGCAGCGAGTATGGTCATACATTGTGACAGCAATAACAACGTCAGTTATTTTAGGCAAAAGCTGTCAGATTTCGAGCGTTTATCCCATATCACTATTGAAGTTAATCCGCTGACTCAGGCACAATAATTGCCTAATGATTAGGAACTAATTATATGAATAACCAAGATGATAATTTAAATCATGCCATGATCGAATTTTACGAGAAGTTATCATCATGGGAAATGGCTGTAGTCAAAGATAAAGGCTTTAGTTTACCTCAAGTTCACACGGTTGAAATTTTGGGCTTAAAGGGTCCAATGCGAATGAAAGAGCTCGCACAAAAGATTGGTATTACCACTGGGACATTAACTGTTCAAATCGATAAAATGGTTGATGCTGGCCTAGTTATTCGAGTCCCATATGCAAATGACAGACGCTCAATATTAGTTGAGCTGACTGAAAGTGGACGCGAAATGTTCGAAGAGCACGATAAACTTCACATACAGCTTACTCAAGACTTAACGGCTAAGTTTGATGCTACCGAGCGCGCTCAGTTATTAGATTTTTTAGAAAGAATTAATCGAGAATTCTAGCCAATAACCTTAGCTGTATTAGTGGCTATACAAATATGACTCGCGAGCGGGTCATAATCAATTACACCTTCGCGCGTTACCACATGCTAATTATCTTTTACTATACCCAAACGACTTGAACATGCTCATTTCAGAGGCCTTGCGCGAGTTCAATTCTAGGCGTATTAGCGTAGGA
>NZ_JBRILQ010000073.1:0-11749 GCF_052977045.1 Shewanella sp. 125m-7 | reverse complement strand
AACCTAGAACCTAGAACCTAGAACCTAGAACCTAGAACCTAGAACCTAGAACCTAGAACCTAGAACCTAGAACCTAGCGTTCTTCTCAGCTTATTTTAGCTTTCAGCTACGTAGCCATTGGGGTTACTTGACTGCCAATGCCAGCTGCTTTGTGCCATATCATCAATGCTATGTGTGGCTTGCCAGTTTAACTCTTTTTGAGCTTTGTCTGGATCAGCATAACATGCCGCAATATCACCCGGCCTACGTGCCACAAGTTGGTACTTAATCTGTGTACCACTTGCTTTTTCAAAGGCTTTAACCATTTCAAGTACGCTGTAACCTTGCCCTGTACCTAAGTTGTAGGTAACAAGTCCTGACTGAGTATGCAGCTTATCTAAGGCTCTCAAGTGACCAACGGCTAAATCAACGACGTGGATATAATCTCTTACGCCTGTGCCATCAAGGGTATCATAATCACTGCCAAACACGCTCAGTTGCTCACGTTTTCCAACCGCGACTTGGCTGATAAATGGCATTAGATTATTGGGGATGTCATTCGGGTCTTCACCAATTAAGCCACTTTCATGTGCGCCAACAGGATTAAAGTAACGTAGGCGAGCGATATTCCAACTGTTATCTGAGTGGTATAGATCCGCAAGAATATGCTCTACCATTAATTTGGATTGGCCATAGGGATTGGTTGCCCCTGTCGCAAAATCTTCGGTAATCGGTAGGCTCGCAGGATCGCCATATACAGTAGCTGAAGAGCTAAAGACTAAGTTTTTAACATTAAACTCAGCCATGACTTCACATAATACTATGGTGCCAGTGACATTGTTTTCATAGTAACGTAGTGGCTGAGCAACTGATTCGCCAACGGCCTTTAAACCCGCAAAATGAATAACCGATTTAATGGCATGGTCAGTAAATAGTTTTTGCAGGAAGGCTCTATTAAGCACATCACCTTGATAAAAGGTGACAGCCTTTCCAGTGATCTGCTCGACTCTTTCAAGTGCAGTAACACTAGAATTACTCAGGTTATCTAAGATAACGACATCATTACCGTTATTGAGTAGCTCAACAACCGTATGAGTGCCGATATAACCAGCGCCGCCGGTAACAAGAATAGTCATGTTTATCATCCTTTAATTTAAGCGGTTTGCTTTAAGACCAAATAACAATTTGCTAGGTTATAAGGCCTTAATAAAAGCGTTTTGTTAGCGTGTGTTAACTCAAAAACCTTAATTAAAGCTTTTAATTAAAGCGTCTTAACAATCGCTTTTAAGTATTCAGCAAACTCAGGGCCGATTTCCTTATGGCGCAGTGCATGCTCAACGTGGGCTTGCATATAACCTAATTTATTACCGCAGTCATGACTCTTACCTTGCATGTAATAGGCGTTAACCGTTTGCTTTTCCATTAGCATGGCGATGGCATCGGTAAGCTGAATTTCATCACCTGCACCTGCTGGTGTTTTAGCTAGGTAAGACCAAATGTCAGCTGGCAATACATATCGGCCAACAACAGCTAGATTTGACGGTGCATCATCAACATCTGGCTTTTCTACCAGTTGAGTAAGTGGCAGTGACTTACCTGGTTGTAGATCTTCGCCATTGATATCGGCAATACCGTATTGGTTTACTTGATTGTGAGGCACGCCTTCAACCATTATTTGACCAACTTCAGTTTCATCATAGAGAGCAACCATCTGTGCAAGGTTGTCTTTAGTCAGATCGCAACTCGCATCATCAATGATAACGTCGGGCAGCAACACGGCAAATGGTGCGTCACCGATAATGGTTTTTGCACACAAAATAGCGTGACCAAGACCCTTTGCTTGCGATTGACGCACGCTGATGATTGACACGTCACTCGGGCATATCGATTGCACTTCTGCTAAGAGTTGACGCTTAACACGGCGCTCTAATTGCGCTTCTAGTTCAAAGCTAGTGTCGAAATGGTTTTCAACCGAATTTTTACTGGCGTGAGTAACGAGGACGATTTCCTTGATCCCTGCGGCAATCGCTTCATTGACAACATACTGGATCAGTGGCTTGTCCATTACTGGCAGCATCTCTTTCGGGA
Source organism: Shewanella sp. 125m-7 (assembly GCF_052977045.1). Lineage (NCBI taxonomy): Bacteria > Pseudomonadati > Pseudomonadota > Gammaproteobacteria > Alteromonadales > Shewanellaceae > Shewanella > Shewanella sp. 125m-7. The sequence goes on along the minus strand of NZ_JBRILQ010000073.1, from coordinate 9,682 downwards.
TAGCTTTAGTGGCTGGAAGCATACGCGTTCCTAAGCCCGCTACAGGGATGACTGCTTTGCGAATTTTATGTTGTTTCATTCTAATCCTATCTGTTCCTAATTAGGAATTGGCACACAAACCTTTATTCTATACTGAATTCAGCTTTGATTGGATAACAATCTTGAAAACACACTGTAAATGGTATTTTTTCTATGATTTTGTTGATTCTTTGTACGCCATTTTGTGTCGCTATATTTAACCTAAAGCGTTAAAAGGCGAGCGGGTCAGTACTTAGCCATCATCTTTAGTCTTTAATCGGTAAATATCTATTTTGTGTCATTATTTTTGTACGGGCTATTAGGCGTATTTTAGGGGGTATGGCGATAGACTGTTTTTAGTGTAACAAATTCATTACACTTGAGGGCCGCGCGAGTTCCGATAATAAACTGTGATCAGGTTAACAAAACATCTGCTTTAGTTAAGTATGAAGTCATCATTTACTACCCAGTCTAGGACTATTGAATAGAGCGATGAGCAAACTACAAAATTACACAGCTCGTTTACCTGATGCGAGTGGCTTTATTGATTACCCTCAGGATGAACATGACATTTGGTCTGAGCTTTATGCTAGGCAGCGTGTGAATCTACCTGATCGAGCATGCCAAGAGTACTTAGATGGTTTGGTTAAGCTAGATTTACCGACTGATAGAATTCCGCAACTGTCAGAAATTGATGCTGTACTGCAGCAAGCGACGGGCTGGAAAACGGCAGCGGTTCCAGCGCTTATCTCATTTGGTAAATTTTTTGAGTTGTTGGCGAACCGATCTTTTCCTGTCGCAACTTTTATCAGAAGTAGGCAAGAATTTGATTATCTGCAAGAGCCAGATATCTTTCATGAAGTGTTTGGACATTGTCCGTTATTAACTAATCCATCATTTGCTCATTTCTCCCATCTATACGGCAAGTTAGGGCTAGCGGCTAGCAAGGAAGAACGTGTGTTTCTAGCGAGACTCTATTGGTTCACCGTTGAGTTTGGTGTACTGCGATCTAAGCATCATCAATTGAGTATTTATGGCGGCGGTATTTTAAGCTCGCCGGGAGAAACCATGTATGTCATGGGAAGTGAGCCCGAAATAAGAGCATTTGATTTAGTCGAAGTTATGCGCACCCCTTATCGTATTGATATTATGCAACCCATTTATTATGCCATTGAACATATTAATGAGCTCGATACCATTGCAGAGATGGACATAATGAGCGCGGTTAAAAAAGCGCAGCAGCTAGGATTATTTAAGCCTAAATACCCAGCAAAACAGAGTTAGCGGACGGCTTGTCGATACAAGATAGGTTTTGAAGTAGAGAAATAATCATTAAGGAAGATAAAATGACAGAATTAGCTCAAATGAAATGCGAAGCGTGCCAAGCAGATGCACCAAAGGTTACTGATGATGAGCTCGCTCAACTAGTTCGCATGATCCCTGATTGGACGGTGGAAGTGCGTGACGGCATCATGCAGCTAGAGCGGGTTTATAAATTTAAGAACTTTAAGCTCGCTATGGAGTTTACGAACAAACTTGCAGAACTTGCCGAAGCCGATTTTCATCACCCTAGTATTTTAACCGAGTGGGGCAGGGTAACTGTTACTTGGTGGTCTCATTCTATTAAAGGCTTACATAAAAATGATTTTATTATGGCAGCTAAAACTGACACGCTGTTAGATTAGAAGAGTATTACAAAGAAGGCTGGAGCCTCTAGGAAAAGCATAACATCACAAGCTAAATGTGCTCTTATGGTTTTCCTCGCTGTGTATAAAGCAAAGTGTAGACGTGTCACAGACGGTGCTTTTCAAAGAGTGGGCGCCGCGTAGCCCTGCTAGAGGCTATACAAGCAAAATTTAAAGTATTACTGCCAAGTCACCCTCCTGTAGCTGCTTGCTTGTTATCTCTTTGTCCTTTGATTGTATACAAGTCCGTAACCCGCTCTCGTCGTGGAAAAAAAGGCCCTATCAGAGAAGCATCTTAGGATTTAGGTGCCAGAGATTTCTTGGGTTCCCTTGTAAAATCTTACAAAACGTCTGTAAACAAGCCTTGCCACAATTAAGATAAACTTTTAACGTATAGGAAAATTACAGAAGTAGGTCTTGTTTCAATATTAACTAGTGACTGAAACCGATTTAATTCTGCTGATTGTTTTATCCCAATAACGAGTATTTAAAAAAGGGAACTGCAATAATATGCGCTTGGAAGTCAGCTGTTTAGACCGAGTGGGTCTGGCCAAAGATATCTTATTGATTATGGAAGACTATGGGATTAATTTGTTTGCTATTGACGCAAGCAACCAAGGTTTTCTCTATCTACAATTTGCTGAAGTGAGTTTTGACACTCTTAGCGAATTACTCCCTCTTATTCGTAAAGTCGAAGGTGTGCATGACGTGCGCACAGTGTCATTTATGCCCTCTGAGCAAGAGCATTACGCATTAAAGACGTTGTTAAAAACGCTACCAGATTCAGTATTTTCACTCGATGTGAAAGGCAGGATCCGCATCGTCAATGAATCAGCCTTGCATACGGTAGGTATGGCTGAGCACGAAGTGGTCGATGAGTCGATTAATCACTGGGTTCACGGGTTTAATTTTAGCCGTTGGTTGAGTGAGTCGACAGTCCTTGCTCAGGCTACGCGTGTCAATATCGGTGAAAATGAATACCTAGCTGAAATGCTGCCAATTTATCTGCCTGATAGTGGTAGTGATACTCCAATTCTTGCTGGGGCGGTCGTTTCACTTAAATCGCCAGCACGGGTAGGAAAACAGTTTAATGCCCTCCAAAACCAATCTAGCGGCTTTGAAAATGTACTAGCGACCAGCGATAAGATGAAAGAGGTGTTAGTCCAGGCTCGTCGCATGGCCCAGCTCGACGCGCCTTTGCTGATCACTGGTGAAACCGGTACGGGTAAAGAATTAATGTCGCGAGCTTGCCATGACGCGAGTATGCGCCGAGAGCAGCCTTTTATCGCGATTAACTGTGCCGCAATGCCTGACAGTGCCGCTGAAGAAGAACTATTTGGTTTTGTAAGCAACGGTAATGTGGTCAAGCGCGGTTTTATTGAAGAAGGTAAGGGCGGTACGGTATTTCTGGATGAAATTGCTGAAATGTCAAAGTCTGCTCAAGTTAAATTACTGCGATTTTTGCAAGATGGCACTTTTAGACGGGTTGGCGGTGATGAAGAGATCCGTAGCGACGTTCGTATCATCTGTTCGACCCAGAAAAATTTAGCTGAACTTTGCCAAAGTGGTGAGTTTAGAGAAGATCTTTATTATCGTATTCATGTGTTGAGTTTTCATGTTCCTGCTCTCCGGGAGCGTAAGGTCGACATTATTCCACTAACTGAGATGTTCTTAGAGCATTACAGCCAACAGTTATCGATCCCAATTCGTCGTATTTCTGGTGAGTGTCGTGAACACCTTTTAGGCTATGCTTGGCCGGGTAACGTGCGCCAGCTTAAAAATGCTATTTTTAGAGCGGTTTCAATGTGGGATGGTAGTGCAGAGTTAACGATTGAGCAGCTAAAGTTACCTTCATATGCTGAAGGTTTTGGTTACTTTGACGACCAGTTTGAAGGCAGTTTAGATGAGGCGATGAAGCAATTTGAGGCAGGTTTACTACGCAGATTGTATCCGGCATATCCAAGTACTCGCCAATTAGCGAAGAAGCTTGGTGTGTCACATACGGCAATTGCAAACAAGTTACGTGAATACAATATTAATAAACCCAAATCACTGTAAAACTAACTTGCCGTTGATTGCTGGTTAGAATAGCAACTTTGGACTAAAAATCGGAGTTTTCAGTCAAAATTACTTGGTTGTAACTAAATCTTTACGATGTGAGGCCGTTACTGTTTAAATGTGATTTAGTTCACGCTATTCCATAGGCTGCGCAGTTGATGTCATTCTATGGCAAAGTTCGATTTGGGCCAATAATCAGCTGTCATCACAATAAAAAGTAACAAGATGCTAGTGAGGCCATAAACAATTAGGAGTACGTATGAAGTTAGCCAGTTATGATAATGGTCGCCGTGACGGTCAATTGATGTTAGTTAGCAAAGACTTGAGCAAAGCGGTTGCTGTGCCTGCGATAGCTCATACTATGCAGCAGTTAATGGATGCATGGGATCTACTTAATCCACAATTGGTAGAACTTTATGACGCATTAAATCTCGGCATGATGGATAACGCCGTGGATTTTGAAGAGTCAAAGTGTTTATCTCCGTTGCCAAGAGCCTATCAATGGGCTGACGGCAGTGCATACGTCAACCATGTTGAGTTAGTGCGTAAAGCGCGCGGGGCGCAAATGCCGGAAACATTCTGGACCGACCCGCTGGTTTATCAAGGTGGATCTGACTGCTTTATCGCGCCGAAGGCCGATATTGCGTTAGCGAGCGAAGAGTGGGGTATCGACTTTGAATCAGAAATCGCAGTGATCACAGATGATGTGCCAATGGGCGTGACAGCTAGCAACGCTGAGAAGCATATTAAATTGCTGATGTTGGTTAACGATGTATCGTTACGTAACCTTATTCCTGGTGAACTGGCGAAAGGATTTGGTTTTTTCCAAGCCAAGCCGTCAAGTAGCTTTTCTCCGGTAGCGGTGACGCCTGATGAGCTCAATGATAAGTGGCAAGATGCCAAAGTGCACTTACCACTAATTACGCATCTTAATAGTGAATTGTTTGGCCGCCCTAATGCAGGCGTTGATATGACATTTAATTTTAGTCAGTTAGTGTCTCATGTTGCTAAAACACGTCCTTTAGGCGCTGGAGCGATTATTGGTTCGGGCACTATCTCAAATTATGATCGCAGTGCGGGCTCAAGCTGCTTAGCTGAAACACGTATGCTTGAAACCATTGCGGACGGTAAACCTTCTACGTCATTTATGCGCTTTGGTGATCGCGTTCGTATCGAAATGCTCGATGAAAACAATAACAGCATCTTTGGTTCGATTGATCAGCAGGTCGTCGAATACAAAGCTTAATGGTATTTTGTTAGATGACGAGTTTTAAAGGCTGATCCTTAGGGGTTGGCCTTTTTGCTATATTTGGCTTGGCAAACTCATTGTAGTACCCATCAGTATAAGACGGCGCAAAAGGATGATTGAGATATGGAAACGGCTAAGATGAAATTATACGGATATTGGCGTTCAAGTGCCGCATATCGTGTACGTATTGCAATGAACTTGAAGTTACTGACGGCTGAGCAAGTTTCAGTGCATTTAGTTAAAGATGGCGGGGAGCAACACTACCGTGATTATGCCAACTTAAATGCCCAAGAGTTGGTGCCAAGTTTAGTGATTGAGCAAAACGGACAGCAAAGAGTGTTGACTCAATCATTGGCGATAATGGAGTACTTAGATGAAGTCTATCCACGAGTAGGTTTATTACCGAACTCGCCATTTGATAAATCGATTGTGCGTGCCATGGCATTAACGGTTGCATGTGAAATTCACCCATTGAACAACCTAAAAGTGTTGCAATACCTTACCGATGAGTTGGCAATGGAAAGCGAGAAAAAAACAGCCTGGTATCATCATTGGGTGGTTGAAGGTTTTAGCGCACTAGAAAAAATGCTCGAAAAACACAGTGGGGTATTTTGTTTTGGCGATAAACCGACTTTGGCTGACATTTGCTTAGTCCCCCAGGTTTATAATGCTAAGCGCTTTAATGTTGATTTGAGCTTATACCCTAATATTGAGCGCGTTAATGCTTATTGCCTAACCTTGCAATCTTTTAAAGATGCAACGCCAGAGGCGCAGGCTGACGCATCCTAACGATTGTGCATTAGAAACTCTACAAACGCCTTATCGGCTTGGCTGATAGGGCGTTGTTTTTTCCAAGCGATATGCAAGTCCAAAAAAACTGGCGGGTCAAAAGGTTTTGTGCAGATATTATCGTGCGGTTCTATGACCATTTCGAGCACACTGGTAATGCCATATTCTTGTGCCACAACTTGCTTGATGAGGTTAATCAGGTTGGTTTCAATTGCGATGTTGACCTCTATTCCTAATCGCTCCGCTTGTTTGAGCATCCATTCCCGGTGAAAGTAACCCTGTTTAAATAACACCAGCTCATGTTCGAAAAATGCGTCGAGAGAGACACTGGTGACTTCTGCTAGTGGGTGTTGCTTACCAACTGCGGCAACCATTTGCTCTCTAAGCAGTAGATGGCTATCAAATTCATCGGTGAGATCGTTGGCGGTAATAATGGCAATATCGACCTCTTCTTGTTGCAACATACGCAGGGTATCGCGAGTGCCGCCTTCAAAAAGTGACAGTTTTAGCTCGCCATATTGATGGCGAAAGGCCATTAAACGCCTAGGTAGATAGAAAGAACCTAACATGCCAGGTACAGCGAGTCTAACTTCGCCTTTTGTCAGGTTAGCCATCGATTTTATATGGGCTTCAGCTTGAGCCATATTATTGATAATTAGCTTTGCGTGTTTGTGTAAAGCCTCGCCTTCAGCGGTTAAAGAAAGTGATTTACTGCTTTTGTTCAAGCCTCTGTCTACAAGTGTGACGCCAAGCTCATGCTCGAGTCTTTTTATGCTCTGACTTAGCGCGGGCTGGGCAATGTTGAGCCGCTGAGCTGCCTTAGTAAAACTGCCTGCCTTTACTAAGGTATCTAAGTACTTTAGTTGTTTTATATCCACGGGGGGATCCCTATTTATGACTCGTAGTCAGATCCTGTACTAGCTTGCTGTTTTGCTATTGCTAGGGGCTGTTGATCTTTCGAGCTTAGTTTTTGTTCGAATTCAATCGTTTTAGTGCAAGGCTTAAGCGATGAGGCTTAACGAGCTAAGCGAAAAGCTTGTAACGCAGTAATAGAACGATTGAAACGACCCCTAAGGGCCGCGCTTATTGGCGATTTATACTGCGTTGTAGGCTATTTGTGGAGAATGACTAAACGGCATAACCTCCGCCTTGTCAAAATCGCCAATAAACTGTGGCAAAAGCAACCGTGAAAGATCAACAGCCCCTAATTACCACAGTAGCTGTAGGGATAGAAAGCTAACATCTAAATGCTTATTGAAAACACGGGTTGATAATTTAGCTAAACTTTCCAAGTACAAGCGACTCTATACAGCAGAGCTGATGTAATAACGGATACCAGAACTAAAATGTGCCAGCACATCCTGTTAATGATTTAATCGGTTAGTATTATTTTGCTGAGTGAGTTAAATCTAATATAACAATAATCTATAGCTTTGATGTTTACTAGTTATTATTCTTATGAGTATACCCTTGTTATGCTTACGGGTATCAAAACCACTCAGAGTTTATCATCGATGAAGGTCGTCTCGTCACAGCAACCGAACAACCATGAAATAAGGCTTATTCTTGGGTTATCCATTGCATCATTTGTGATATTTATTAATTTGTATATTGTTCAGGGGATGTTGCCGCTGATCGCAGATTCGTTTTTGGTCACAGCGAGCCAGGCAACGTTATTGCTGTCGGCAACCAGTTTTACAATGGCGTTGTCATTACTATTTTTTGCTGTCGTGTCAGATAGAGTTGGCCGTAAGAAGCCTATTTTAGTTAGTTTGTCTTTATTGGTGCTGTCGGATCTCAGCGCATTATTGATTAACGATTTTAATCAATTACTTTGCTTAAGGTTGCTTCAAGGTGTTTTGCTTGCCTCGGTGCCTGCAATGGCAATGGCATATTTTAAAGATGAATTGGGAAAAAATGCCATTCTAAAAGCGGGTGCGATTTATATTGCCGCAAATAGTCTAGGTGGGATCGCCGGGCGCCTTATCGGAGGCGTTATGTCACAGTATTTTGACTGGCAACAAACCATGTTGTTGCTAACCGTGGTGTCATTAGCTGGAACACTCATAGCGGGGTATATGCTACCGGCCAGTGGGTTTATTAAACCAACTAAGCAACAAGGGGGCTTTCCATTGCGAAAAGATGATGTTGCAGGGTTTGCTTTGCACTTAGCTGACCCTAAACTGCGACTTATTTATCTTGTTGGTGGTTTTGCTTTTATGGTGATGGTTAATCAGTTTAGCTATATTCAGCTGCATTTAATGGATGCACCTTTCAACCTTGGACGCTTTGAAGTCACGCTTATTTTTCTTTGTTATCTTAGTGGTACCTATGCCTCTTATCGGTCGGCAAAGTGGCTAACTCAGCGGGGGCTGAAGCAGGTATTTAAGTGGGCTGCGGTGATGATGTTTTTAGGTAGCTTACTGACTTTATGGGATACATTACTGGCGATTTATATTGGTTTTACTTTGTCTGCTTTTGGCTTCTTTTTAATCCATAGTTGCTGTAATGCATCGGTTGCTGCTCGAGCAAAGCAGCATAGAGCCAAAGCGACAGCTTTGTATTTATGTAGCTATTATTTAGGCGCAGCAATAGGTGGTCCCTACCTTTTACCATTTTGGCATCAATGGGGCTGGAGTGGGGTAGTGCTGGGTTCTATTTTTGGTCTCGCGACAATGTCGATTATTATGACCAAGCTCGTTAACCCTAAGGCAGTTGAAGAGCCATTAGTGATTGTTTAGCATCTCGCAAGATACTAAGAGCTGTTTACAGGGATGATGAGTTGCGACAACTAAAAAAGATGCACTCGATACAGATGGCATTGATGCTTGTTGGTTCACAATTAAGAGCTAGCTAATCGTTTGCGACTCTATTTATTTGATTTATTTGTTAATCTGTCATTTAGCTTTCGAGGTGTTGTCGCTAGCAATACCTAGGTATATCCCCCTTTTTTGTTCAGAAAAATCAATTTAGCAGAGAACGTATCTCAGGCCTCTGCTTTCGCTTATATCCTTTCTTGCTAGCATGCGGTTATTGACCGAGGTTATTGGCTTAGGCTGATTATTTAGATGGGTTTATTTGATGTAAAATGTAGTCGCTTGGTAATAGTTCAAGGTGACCTTGTTCGTCAAAGTACCAACCGGTAATAAACCCTTTTTGACGCATCTTAACTAAGTTCTGCATAACTGATTTTGCTTCCACAAGTGCGGTGTCTTGATCGTATTGGTATGTCAGTTTTAAATAGGCAGCAATACTGGCTAGTGAAGCGGATTGACTAACGTCTGCCATAGCGTTTGTCCGGCTATAAATGATTCTAAAAGCATAGTCGACAAGTGGATTAACTGACAAAGTTATTGCTGGTTTTATTAATGCTAGGGTTGCAGTGTTTTGGTCAAGATAGAGATAAAAAGAGTGTTGTTTACAATGTAGCTGATGTGTTTGCTTATGACGAGCGAAATGGATGGACTCACATTTGTTTTAGCGTTTAAACAAGGTTTGTAATATTCAAACATAAAAATGAAGTCGGTAGAAGTATGAACTATGGATAATTTATTTTTATAGCAGAGGTGAAACAGAAAGAATGGTGGTCGATACTGGGCTCGAACCAGTGACCCCCTCCTTGTAAGGGAGGTGCTCTCCCAGCTGAGCTAATCGACCTGGGATTTCATAATATTTTAATTCTTTATGAGAAGAATGGTGGTCGATACTGGGCTCGAACCAGTGACCCCCTCCTTGTAAGGGAGGTGCTCTCCCAGCTGAGCTAATCGACCTGGGATTTCATAATGTTTTAATTCTTTATGAAAAGAATGGTGGTCGATACTGGGCTCGAACCAGTGACCCCCTCCTTGTAAGGGAGGTGCTCTCCCAGCTGAGCTAATCGACC
>NZ_JBRILQ010000072.1:0-12549 GCF_052977045.1 Shewanella sp. 125m-7 | reverse complement strand
TCCCCACCAGAATACTGGTAGGGATTATCTTTCATCTGCAGGATCGGTCAAGTCCTCTTAAACGATCGGCATTGACTTTATAGAGTGGCTTTTTTGTTTTTAGGCCAAATATTCTTAATCATCATCGAAGCACTGCCATTAAATAATATTCCGCCATTAGCCATTAGCCATTATCCAGTAGCTAGTTAGTTGTTTTTAATTATATTTTATTGACGACTTTGTCATTTCTGTCCATATTTAGCTGATGCTACTTTAAATCGAGTTTGATTTATAACCACCAATCAAAATGAGCAGTTTCAATTAACGGATTAAGGAACACTCTCTATGCATAGTCGTTTATTTACTGCAGCATTATTGCTGTGCTTATTTGGCATCGTATCTTGTAGCTCTAAGCCCGCAACACTTCAGCAAGGACCCGATGCAGAAAGGACCAAAGAGGGCTTGGTCAAGGTTGAACACGCTAAGCTAGGGCTTTCCTATGCTAGGCCTAATGTGGATTGGGGAAAATACACCAAACTCTATTTTAAACCTGTGCAAGTTACCAATGATCATCCCGCCGATTATAAGCCCCCGAGAATTGATAGAAGAGCCGATGGCTTAAATGCGACTTACGAGTTGCCGCAAGAGGCGCTGGAAAAAATGTCAGAGCAGTTTCAAGTCACGGTAAAGGAAGTCTTTAACAGTGAACAACCATTCGAACTGGTTGATAAAAGAGGTCCAAACACCTTAGTGATAGAGGCGGCTGTGACAGATATTCGTTTGAGTGCGCCACTTGAGTCGAGTCGACGTAGTGTTAACTCCATGGGGCGAACTTATACTGAAAACTCAGGCTCTATGATGTTACTCGCCGTCATTAAAGATGGTGAAACAGGCGAAGTACTCGCGCAAGCAGCCGATAGAGGCGAAAGTTTTAATCAATGGCGTCAAAATACCCAAGTGTTTAACTGGGGTGATGTGAAAACCGTTTATCGTCGCTGGGTGAATGACTTTAAAAATGCATTGTTGGAAGCTGGAGCAAGGTAATGCATATATGCGCTGCTTAGCCTGAAAGTGAAAGCATCTAAGCCATTTCTACATTAGTAATGTTTAGATGCCTATTTATGGGGCGGCATATATGCCTTCAGCTTTTAGTTAACGATAAAACCAACACTAGGTTTCGGCTAATCTTCAGTTTAAATATAAAGGCTTGAGCGTTTCAGGGCTAACTCCAAAAGCTAATTCTCACCACCTATTTCTAATGCTTTACCCTTTAGTAGCTTACGCATCCACATTCTATTGGGGTTGAGTAAAGAGACAAAATCCAGGCAAATTGGCATCGGCTCGCTACAAATTTGGGCCGCAAGCGCTTCAGCTGCTAATGGTCCCGAGCTTAACCCGCGTGATCCTAATCCGCCGAGGACATACAGATTTTTATGGATCGGTGCTGGCTGATGTTGCCAAAACTTGCGACTTTCAGGTGTAAGTTGATGCTGTTGGTAAAGCGCTAAAATAGCTTCTAAATCAGGAACTGGTCCCATCATAGGTGCATGATCTCTCGTTACCATCCGAACACCCACACGGGCGCTATGGCCTGACACATCAATCTCTTCAACCCAGTCTTGGCCTACATAGCTGTGCTGTATTTTTTTAAGGTTTTCAACTTGCTCTGTAGGGCAATAATCTAGATGTGTGGCATTTTTAACGTAACTTGCCCCTAAGCAATGCAAGGCATTATTGCTTGGCGTCATATAGCCGTGAGCGCATAACACTGTGCTGAGTTTTGATAGTTTACTACGAGAAGGTGCATGGCTGACTTGGCCTCTAAAACCAGTGGCTTGCAAGTGTCGAGTTTGAGGGTATTGAGTCAGTGACTTACCATTTGCAATAATAAGTGCGCTAAAAGGCCCGAACGTCTGCTGCTTCGCAATAAGATGCCAAGCGTCATCTTTATATAGGATGTCAGTAATTTGCGTATTAAGAGCCAGTGACACATCAGCGATTGCCTGCGCCTGATTAAACGCCGCTTGAGTAAAATCTTGTGGTGAAACCCAGCCACCGAGCGGATAAAAAATACCGCCATCATCAACGGTTACCCCAGCGATACTTGACGCCTGCTCTGCGGTAATTTTGTCAGCAATCAATGGCTGCCAATCATGACCATCAATTATTTTACTGACACGCTTGCGGCTTCGTTCATCATGGCCTGTATGGACTACGCCGCAGAGTTCAAAGTCAATGCGATGGCCTTGCGCAGCGAGAGTGTTAAGTCGTTGCAAGCTAAACAGGTATGCCTGTTGAAAGTATTGGCTTAAGGTGTTGTTATCTGGCGTTAGCAGCGGATAAAGCGCTCCTTGCTTGTTGCCAGATGCCGCCTGCGCTAATGCAGAGTCTTCACAAAAGAGTGAAACTTGTTGGCCGCGCTCCGCTAATGATAACGCGAGGCAGGCGCTGGCCACACCACCACCAATAATGGCAATGCCTGACTGATTTGTTGAGGGAGTCTTAGCCGCAATAGGAAAGGGCGCTTGATGTTGACGCTGTTGTGAGCGCAGTGCAGCGCGCTCTTGTAATGCAATATCATCACTTTTAAGAGCCTGAGATTGATATAAACCGACTTGCTGAGCAAAAGCGAGTAACTTTGTTTGAACATCACTTGGCAATGTATCATCTAGGCTGAATTGAGCTTTATCTCGGGACAGTTTTGCCATCTGCCAAAACGTCGTCAAGTCTAATGACGGTAATACGACATCATTTGCAATATACCAGCTGTCGATAAAGCAAGACTCAACAATGGGGATCTGCTGTAATTGCTGCAGTACAGGGCCAATATGAAAATCAATAATAAGCTTACCGTCATTAAAGACCATACGCTGGCAGCCATCGATAGCCACTAAGTTATACGCCATATTTGGGTTTAAATTTTGGCCTGATCCGATTAACTCAGTAAGGCACATATCAGCGATAAAAGCGTGTAATGCCTCATTAACTGGAGTGAAAACCTTCAGTGTGAGTGTAAGGCTATTACTTCTAATTTGGCTCAACTCAAGCTGGAGGCCTGCGAGAGAAGCAATACCAATGAGTCCAATGACCTGATGGCTGTTGGTTTTATTATCAAAAATTGGCTGAAAAATTTTACTTACTGTCATGGTTTCGTCTTTAATGTTAAATGAAACGCTCACAAATATGCGTTACAATCAGTTTTACTTGCGGAAATTGTACATTTTTATAGGCATATTTTGGCTAAGATTATACGTAAGGTCTCATAATAGACATTATTTTTGTGTTCCTTATGGAAAGCTGACCACTTATATGGATGAAAAGCGATACCATTGGTGCAGCAAAATTGGTACTAGATGTACAGAATGGAAAGTTAATAATGAAAAGAGTCGTGATCACCGGACTTGGCGTTGTTTCAAGTATCGGTAACAACAAGCAAGAAGTCACTGAATCATTAAAAGCGGGTCGTAGTGGTATTACCCACTCAGATCAGTTTGAAGAAATGAAGCTGCGTAGTCATGTTTGGGGCGACATTAAGATTGACCCATCAGAACATATTGACCGTAAAGCGTTACGCTTTATGGGTAATGCAGCAGCCTATGCACACATCGCAATGCAAGAAGCGATTAAAGATGCTGGCTTAGTTGAAGAGCAGTATTCAGACCCTCGAGTCGGTATTATCGTAGGCTCGGGCGGCGCATCTTCAGCAAACCAGGTTCAAGCTGCTGACACATTACGTGCAAAAGGCGTTAAGCGCGTTGGTCCATATATTGTACCGCGTATCATGTCGAGCACGACCAGTGCATGTTTGGCAACGCCATTTAAGATTAAAGGCATGAACTACTCGATCAGTTCTGCTTGTGCAACCAGTGCACACTGTATCGGCCACGCGGCCGAACTTATCCAAATGGGTAAGCAAGATATGGTATTTGCTGGTGGTGCTGAAGAAGTGGATTGGACCCTAACCATGGGTTTCGATGCGATGGGCGCACTATCAACTAAGTATAATGATGACCCAACAAAAGCGTCGCGTACTTATGATAAAGACCGTGATGGTTTTGTTATCTCTGGCGGCGGCGGGATCGTGGTTGTTGAAGAGCTAGAACACGCTCTTGCACGTGGTGCGAAAATTTACGCAGAAATTATCGGTTATGGCGCGTCTTCAGACGGTTATGACATGGTAGCGCCATCAGGTGAAGGTGCGGTTCGTTGTATGCAGATGGCGCTTGCCGATGTAGACACACCAATCGATTACATCAACACTCACGGAACATCAACCCCCGTTGGTGATATGCGTGAGCTTGAAGCGTTACGTGAAACCTTTGGTGATAACCTACCAGCCATTGCATCGACTAAGTCTCTGACGGGTCACGCATTAGGCGCTGCAGGTGCACACGAAGCGATTTACAGCTTGATCATGATGGAAAGCAGCTTTATTGCCCCAAGCATTAACATCGACAACGTTGATGAAAAAGCGGAAGGTATGCCGATTGTGACTGAAATGACCGAGAAAGAGCTCAACACTGTAATGAGCAATAGTTTCGGCTTTGGTGGTACAAACGCGACTTTGGTTATGCGTAAGTACAAGTAAGCACCGTCTTGCGGTATAAGCAAAGATGAAATTGAGAAAGGAAGCCTAGGCTTCCTTTTTTTATGTCTAGCATTTCTCTGTAGATGTGCCGTTTTAGCCTGGATCTGTCTCTCTCGTTGCAGCAGTCATGGCCAGCCTAATTACGCCAAAAACAGCTTGGCGCTGATCAGACATATACCCAAACGACTTGAACATACTCATTTCAGAGGCCTTGCGCGAGTTCAATTCTAGGCGTATTAGCGTAGGAATGGTAACTCCCTTTTAAGCTAGTGCAACAACGAAGTGGGCTTGCGCAAAGCCTTCTTCGATGGGTTTTAATGCACTTTCTGCTGCGTTATTGATCTTGCTAAGGGAACAACCATTAACTGCAATCAACGCCTTGCTTAAAGCGCATTAAATTCCCACTGAACCTTGCATCTTCAGGTGGCTTGGGTATATACATAAGCTATTTTTGCTTGTCGATTCTGGGATTAAATTAATGTTGATGCAGCTTCGTTTTAAAGGCATGGATCCCATGGGTGATGATGAGCGCGATTGCGACCCAAAAACAGCCAATGACAGTGTCATAAAAGCGCCAGCTCATTAGATTTAAATCGCCATTGGGCATTAAGGCAAAATTAATTGCCACCATAACGGTGACCGTTATTGAGAGGCTAAACAGTAAATAGCTTTTCCTGAGACTGTACGGGATCCAAAAGGCAAATATGGCTATCACCAGCGCTAAGCCAAGCTGATCAATATAGCGAACAGAGAAGTAGGCAATGATGATCCCAAGTAAGGTGCCAACGATGCGATCCCATAAATGATGCCAAGAAAGCCTATCATTAATATGCATCACAAATAATATGGTTAAGCCGACCCAACCGGGTTGATTGACATGCAGCCAATCAGCACAGAGCGTCGCAGCCAGTATGGTTAACGGTAACGTTAGGCCATAAAAAGGGCCGTTAGTATCACCTTTAAGAATCTGAAAAAATTCATTGCTAGGCGAGTGACCAACCTCGTCAATTTTATATAGCCAGCCTTGCAGTAAAATAAGCACTAAAGCAAAAACGGCGCCGTAAAAATAGGCGATACCTATGGCTAGTGACGCGGGGAATCCCAGCTGGGCCAGCAATAAGGCGGTAGCAATATATTTACCGAGCAACCCCCAATAGGCGTGTTCCGGTTTTGGCAGACCAGCGAGAAAGCCAAATAGCATTAATGCTGCAATGGCCATGTGTGGATGACCGATTAAAGTCAGCCCCAGTGCAGCAGCTAGGATCACCGCTAGCACCCCGATAACGATAGCGATAATTTGCTTTAATGCCTGACTGCGAGGGTCGAGTAGCAAAGCGAGTAAGGCTCCAAGGCTCATAAATGCGGCTTGGAGAAAATGCTGCGTGAGAGCACCGTAAATGATTGGCAAACTCATACCTAAAGAAAAAAGAACACCTCTGGCACGCTCATATACAAACATAATAGATTCTGACATTTAGGTTAATTAACAAAAGTATAGAAGTTGTTGCAGAAAAGAATAGGTGTTAATAAAAAGCTGGCAGAGAGCATAATAAAAAGGCGCTAAACCATCAGATTTAGCGCCTATTTTATTGAGAGCCGAATTCACACTGTAATGATTACATCTTGCTAAGCATATTTAACGTGATGGCCACTGAGTTATCAGCGGTTACCTGCTTGGCTTCTTCATAAACTAAGTGCGCCGAGCCATCGGCTTTGTCTGAAATGGTGCGAATGACAACCAGCGGAATATCAAACATGCCGGTAACTTGCGCCACTGCGGCGCCTTCCATCTCAACGGCAATAGCATTGAACTCTTCAAGTAACATGCTAACCACGCCTTTATCGGCAATAAACTGATCGCCAGTGGCAATAACGCCTTGGTGTACCCGCTCTTTACCAACAGACTCTTGCGCAGCGTTAAGGGCTAGCGCTTGCAATTTTTTATCGGCGTAGAAGAAGCGATCATCATAGCCATCAAGCTGGCCTTTTGGCGCGCCAAAAGCGGTTAAGTCAACATCGTGTTGCACCAGTGCAGTTGAGATCACCACATCGGCAACATTCAATTTAGGGCCTGCCGCGCCTGCGATACCAGTGAAAATAATGCTGTTTACATTAAAGTGATTGATCAGCACATAAGTGGTGATCGCCGCATTGACTTTACCAACACCAGAGCGAGCGACAACCACAGGTTTACCTTTGATAAGACCTGTGTAATAAGTGTTTTTGGCAATGGTATGGGTTTGGCGTTGCTCAATTTCCGGCAGTAGCTTTTCTATTTCAGCGTCCATCGCTCCCAAAATAGCGATAGGTTGGGCACTGTTTACTGTATTCGTTTGAGCTTCAGTTTGAGCAAGGGCGTTAATAGATAACAGTGAGTAGAGTAAAGCGAAAACAACAAGGGTGGTGCGCATCTTAGTGGCATTCCAATAGTAAAGATGCGCGCATCATAATGACATTGGCTGTGAGAGTAAACGTGCTTTTCAGCTATATATTACTAACGTGAAGTGAATAAGTTTTGATTAGAACGGGAAGAGATTTAATGGACATTAATGTTTGCCTTCGAATGAAGACTGATTACATTTTTGTTTGAGCTGTGGCTACAGGGCTGCTAATTCGAAATCGTCGCTTTAGAGCTATCAATCGCCTGCAGCGGGTGCTGGACAGGACGTCCGAATGTCGTGATCACATGGCAATGATGTTCCCTACATCATAATGACATTTCCCAAATCCCTATGGGGCAGATGTGAAGGAGCGACCGCATGTGCAGATACTGCTGAGGCTCGGCCCTAGTACGTCCATGTAGGCTCAACGAAAACATCTGATGTGAATGGATTTACAAATGCTGCGGTGACACGGATGTCATAGAACGGCCATGTTTTCGACGGCTTCAGCCTTATCTTCACTGGATAGTTGGTGTTTCATTTGGACTATAGCGAGAGATGTCTAGCATTAGAAATGCCCCAAAACGTGTTTGCCTTCAAATGAAGGCTGATTACATTTATTTTTGAATTATTGTCACAGGGGAGTTAGTTCTGCACTGACGCTGAATAGTTATTAATCGCCTCCAGCGGGGTATATGCAGATACTGCAGAGGCACGCTGCAAGCACGTCCTTGTGAGCTCAACGAAAACATCCCTGTTTTCGACGGCCTCAACTGCATCTACACTGGATAATTGGTGCCTTATTTTGGGCCATAGCGGTTTGGTGTTTAACACGGAAATGCCCCAAAACATGTTTACCTTCGAATGAAGGATGATTACATTTTTGTGTTGGTGTTACTAAGTAGCTCCTTTGAACAGGTAATTTAGTGGTTATCAATCGCCTGCAGCGGGCGTATGTGCAGACACTGCTGAAGCTCGCCTCAAGTACGTCCGTGTAGGCTCAACGAAAACATCCATGTTTTCGACGGCTTCAGCCGCATCTACACCGGATAATTGGTACTTACATTTGGGCTTTAATTGTTCGGCTTATAACTTGGAAATGCCCCAAAACGTGTTTGCCTTCAAATGAAGGCTGATTACATTTTTTGGGTAGTTGCTACGGGGAAGCTAGTTCTCAATTGTCGCTTTAGAGTTATCAAGCGCCTGCAGCGGGCATATGTGCAGACACTGCCGTGACACGCAACAAGTCCATCCTTGGAAGCTCGGCCATGACGTCCATGTCATGGACGGTCACGGCCGTATCTACACTTGATAATTGGCGCCTTCATTTAGCCATGGTGGTTCGATTTCTAAATTGAAAATGCCCCAAAATCATTTTCACTGATAGAAGTGGTTAGTAGCATACACCTAAATTGTTTTTGTTTGGCTTCTCTTAAGGTTATGCCATTACTACGAGGTAGCTCTTTTGCAATGTAACGTATTAATGCCTTACCGCTCAGTTGCTTTTCAATATAAAAGTGAAGTTCGGCGATGAAAGATATTGTATCCACAAACCCTTTACCACACCTAAAAAAATGTTCGAGAAACATTTGTTAGGTGTGGTAGTGAGTGCTACATATGTACTACGTTGTGTTACAAAAAGGTACAACTTAAGTATTGTGCTCTATCTGGGGGAAAACGATAATTCGTATCAGGAATAATAAAAATCATTAAGGATTATGAAATGTTAAAGAAAATTATAACATCGGCGCTTTTATTTGGCTCGCTAACCACATCAGCTGTAGCTATTGATAGCTATCATATTGAATGTGATTCATGCGTTACTGATGCACAATTCACTCAGTTTGCAAAAGATAACGCTATACATAGACAAACTGTTTACATCCATGTGATGAACATTGAAAATTATAACGTTAAAAAATATAGCGTTTACAAAAACAATAAAACTGTATGCGACCCTAATGGTAGAGAACCTGATGGCGAGGGGGGCTTTATTTACGATTGTTGGCTTGAACATACCTTGACTGCTAACGAAGTTAGTCTAACTAATGCAGAATTGAACACATTTAACTATTTCGCAGACCTACAAAATCACCTTTCATCAATATCGTTATTTGCAATTGATACACCTAAAGAAGTTTTAGATAGCGCATATGAGCTTATTGGTGCCTCATATAACGAAACTGCAGTTAGTAACTACTTTAACAGCCTTCCAGTTAAGCAAACTATTGTTGAGAAAACAGGTTTATATTTAGAATCAATGACAACAGTAGCCACTAATTCTTATATAAAGATTAATGCTAGACCAATCGTTTTTGAATTTGATGATGGTGGCAAGGCTTATGCCGTTCTTTCGTTTGAAGATATGGATAACGTTATACATCTTAAGTTTGTTAAAGTTTTTGATAAAAACGGTAATGTAATTGACCTTGTTGATGAGAATAATCCGTTCTCACCGAAGTTTAAAACAGACGGTCTATCGCTATTAACAACTTTTAAAGCTTACGGATTGGCTGTTCCGGGAGTGTCGACAAAGATTGTTCCTAGGGGCTCGGTCATAATTGTAGATTGCTCTACTAGTACTGAAACTGTTTGCAAAAACCCACTTTAACCAATGTAAAAACATCAGGAATAACCAAGACATATATGGACGCTCCCGGTTAGTCAAGGCAGTACTTCGCTAACCGAGGCTGTTTTGCCTTAGTTTCTGGTTTACTCTAGCCTCCTGTTTAGTGCTTATTGACGGACTCTTTTCGCTTTAAGCAACGCTTTTAAATGCGATAGTGCTGACATATATACTGGCTTAACAAGCTCTTGCTTGCGCCCCTGATGAATTTCGTACCTACACACCCAGAAATAGTTGAACACCCAGTCGGGTCATTTCCCTTGTCTCATGCGGGTTTATGCAGGATGAACAGAGTCTTTTCTCATCAATTTAACACTTACCTAGAGGGTGACTATCAAGCGCTCACAACACCCAGTCGGGCTCCGTATTGGCCCTTGTCTTGAACGAGCTTTACTTGATAGTCGATAACACACATTTCTTTTAATCTCATGGTATTGCCTTTGTTTCTAGCCCTTGCAGAGCCTGATACATAGCTGTTTTCCTGAGTAACACCCACATCAACCTTGAGAGCTTATGTGCAGAAATAATAATGGCTGTCTTAGTTGTTTTTAGTTATTTAGCCTTTAATAAAGCAGCTGAAACAGCTACTTTTGTCGCTATGAATAGATTATTCTCTGTCGGTAACCTTTTGAATTGGATCGAGTCAAATGCTTTGGACAATAGCCGAGAAGTTAACAAAGAGCGGTGTGCAAACGGGGGCATTACTGCCGTTAACGGATGCAGATACATTAATTGAACTCGATGGCATCAACTATATAGGCAACATAGTCACAGAGAATATGGCGAAAAAGCATCAGCCGCAGGTGTCGCTACATGATCCTTTTCTTGCTCCTTATGATCCCGCACTTTACATTGGAGAGGTTGGTTCTGAGCATGTCTGTTTACTGAATAAATTTCCGATTATCACTCCACATATATTGATCTGTGCTAAAGAATGCCTTTCGCAAACATCGGCTTTAAGATTAGTCGACTTTAAGGCGTGGGTTCAGGGTTTTTCTTCAGCGGATACGCTGGGGTTTTTTAATGCCGGGCATGATGCTGGGGCTAGCCAAATGCACCGTCATATGCAAATAGTGAAAACGCCTATCTCATTAGAAGCCTTAATACTCTCAGGCCAATTACCCTTTAAGCATTATCTATTTCAATTTGAACACTTAGATGCTCAATTGTTGATGCAGCATTATAACGCCGCGATGCTTAAGTTTAGCCGCTACAAAACGACCTTGATTGACGGCGTCGCTGAGTGCTTACCTTATAATATTTTACTGACTCAGTGCTGGATGTTAATCGTGCCACGCTCTACCAATGTGGTGGGGAGTGTGTCTGGTCACGGTCTGTGTTATAGCGGTCGATTTCTCGTGAACTCAGAACAGCAGCTTTGTTGGTTAACTGAGTATGGTTTTTTGCGGTTCCTTACGGAATGTGGTTACCCAATTGAGCAGTAGAGAGATCTTGATTAGTTTTTGGTTAGAACATGGTTGTTTTTTAGCTTATTGTGATTAAATCCGCCCGTGGATTTAACGATCTTTAGATTTAAATAGCAGGGAATGGACCGTTTTAAATAAGCAGTCCATTCACATAATCAATAAGCACATTAAGAATCAAATTTGGCGATATCGGCTTCATCGGCGCCATCATTACACTCACCACGGATCATTCCACGGTCGTACTGAATACTGCGGCTCAGTTCGATATATCCCTCTTTGCAGTAGCCAGTCATTTCGATGGTTCGTTGTAAACCATGCTCAATCTTCTCTGTCCACATCGTTAAATCAGGCCCTTGATATCGTTTGTTAGCACGAGAACGCTTCTTTTGGTTTGAGCGCACCTCGTGTGGTAAAGCTTGGCTTTGTGGTGTTTCCATAGTGAGAATGGCGCGGTAAGTAAATAGCTTTAAACCATTACCTTTAATATCGGTTCTAAAAGAGTCACTGACTTGGCCTGCAAATTTTTCGGGCTCGATATCAGGCTGGCTGCTACACGCGCTGAGCAAGCTACTGAGTACGACGACAAAAGACAATGTTGTTAAGCGCATAAGATTTTTTGTTCTAATTATAGGTTTATACGGGCCAGCATAACGTATATTGAAGTAAGTTAGCAGCGAGATTACAGGATTTTACAGTTCATGGAGGCAGGCTTAATCGATTTCTGGCATAGACGGCTGAGCGACATTAACTGGACCTTCTCCAGTGGGGATATTGCCACATTGCTGATCTTAGCCATATGGGTTTGGGTGATTTACCCAAGCGATGAGCTGGTTCAGTTATTGAGGACTCCCGCTAAGCAAACCCATGTTTTGATGGCAAGCATAGCGCTAACCGGTTTGTGGCTGATGAACGCCAGTGTCACGCCGGGGATCCATGTTCACTTTCTAGGCTTAGTGGTGTTAATGTTGATGTTTGGTTGGCGCTTGGCCAGCTTAATAGCGTTATTGCCAACACTATTTGTTGCTCTATTTGTCTTTAAACAGCCCGCTGTATTCGCTATCTATGGGTTGCTTGGGGTGTGTTTGCCTCTCTTTTGTTGTTTCTTGGTGTACAGCTTGGTATTTAAATACTTACCCCATCATCTGTTTATCTATATTTTTTGCGGCGCGTTTATCAACGGTTTTTTATCTATTTTGTTTCATATTCTTGCTTGGGCGACGTGGTTATCGTTCACCACAGAATACGACTGGGCGTATTTGAGCCATAACTATTTAGTGCTTATTGGGCTGTTAGGTTTTCCTGAAGCCTTGCTCAATGGCATGGCAATCACCTTGCTGGTGGTATACAGGCCTGAATGGCTTTATGACTATTCAGACAGAACTTATCTGTGGAAGAAATAGTTTTTTGTAGAAGGGCGCTTTGCTTTGAGAGTGGACTTTGTCCTGCTAAGGATTAGAGCGCTAGGCTTCTAGGTAAGGCCTATGTAGGTTGGGCTTTAGCCCATCAGTGTTGTATTTGAATGTAAGATAATTGACGGCATAAATGCCG
>NZ_JBRILQ010000071.1:0-15392 GCF_052977045.1 Shewanella sp. 125m-7 | reverse complement strand
TACTTAATGTTTGGAATGCCAGCTGTGTACTTAATGTTTGGAATACCAGCCGTGTACTTAATGTTTGGAATGCCAGCCGTGTACTTAATGTTTGGAATGCCAGCTGTGTACTTAATGTTTGGAATACCAGCCGTGTACTTAATATTTGGAATGCCAGTAAAAAGACTAGATTTGATGGCCTGAGAAATCGGAGTATTTAAGAAAGCTGGGACTTCTAAGCTATTTTTAGACGCAACAGCTGAAACTGAACATGTTAATGCTAATGAAGTAACTAAACCTTTAATTATTGTTTTCATTTTGTACCTTCTCGTAGAGTTTTAAATATAAAGTAATATTTTTTGACTTATGAGAAGGTTGTTGCAGTTGTTATGCCAATGTTTACTTTTTGCTTATTTTGTTAGCCCATTTTTGCCTTAAGTTGTGAGATGGGATGTTCGCTAGTGTCGTTGAGCAGTAGCTGAGTAAACTCAGGTTCAGTAACCGCTTTACTGAATATATAACCCTGGATCTCTTCACACTTTAACGCGCGTAATATACTGAGCTGCGAGGCGTCTTCAACTCCTTCACCAACGACTGAAAGCCCCATGTTATGGGCGATAGTGATAATTGAATCAACCATTTTTAAATCACGGTCAGATTTATCAATATCATCCACAAAAGCTTTATCAATCTTTAGCGTGTGGATGGGGAAGCGCTTTAAGTAAGAGAGGGAAGAGTAGCCTGTACCGAAGTCATCTAGGGCTAGACTGACCCCCATTTTAGATAATTGCTGCATCACTTTAATGGCTTTTTCAGGTTCTTTGATTACAGTCCCTTCGGTTATTTCGAGTTCTAAATTAGCTGCTGGTAATTGAGTTAGACGTAAAATTGACTCAATACGCTGTTGTAAATCAGGCAATGCGAACTGCTTAGACGATAAATTGACAGCGACTCGGCCGTTAAATAAACCTTGGGAGCGCCATTTTTGCGCCGCAAAGCAGGCTTTCTTCAACACGACGTCACCAATTTCAACAATTAGACCGTTCTCTTCTGCAAGGGGAATAAATTTATTGGGCGGAATTAGGCCGTGCTCAGGGTGGTTTAAACGAACTAATGCTTCCATGCCCGCCATATGGCCAGTTTTAAGATCGACTTTTGGTTGGTAGTAGACTTCAAACAGATCGTCTTTTAGTCCCTCTCTAATAAGGTTCTCCACTTCAAGCTGTCTGATAGCATTCTTGTTGAGCGACTCCGAATAGAATTGATAGCGGTTACCACCAGCCGATTTTGCGTGGTACATGGCAATGTCAGCTTTTCTCAACAGCGCTTGTTCATTTTGATCATCTTCAGGGTACAGCACAATGCCGATACTTAAACCAACGACGACTTTTTCTTTACTTAGTTCAAAAGGGGCTTCGAAAGCATGAATGACATTTTTTGCGATTATAGCACTGGTTCCAATATCAGGGTTCTTATCGACGAGGATGGCAAATTCATCTCCACCAAGACGATATATACTGGTATGGCTAGGGACGGCGGCTTGAATTCGCTCTGAGACTTGAATAAGCAGTTCATCACCGACCTGATGACCTAAAGAATCATTAATTTTCTTGAAGTTATCTAAATCTAATACCATCAAAGTATGGTGAGAGTCTCTTTTTACTAAGTTACCTAGCGTCACCATGAGGTTAGAACGGTTAGGCAAGTTAGTTAATAGATCATTGTTAGTCAGCTTTCTGAGTTCCTCTTCTTGCTGCTTTCGACGACTGACGTCGGAAAATACCCCTACGTAGTGAGAAAGCTCGCCTTGCTCATCGTAAATGGCATCGATAGAAAGCTCCATTAAAAAGCTGCTACCGTTTCCGCGAGTAGATTCAACTTCATTATTCCAGCGGCCCTGTTGTTTCAATATTGCTCTTATCTGTTCAGAGTAACTGCTTGGATAGAGGTCAAAATTAAATAGCGTGCCAATAAAATCATCTTTACTGAGCATGACTAAGTCACAGCAGGCTTCATTCACTTCTACGAACTTGAAGTCGCGATCGAGAATAAACATACCTTCAGAAATATTTTGTATGGCACGCTCAAATAGCCTTAATTGTTCTTCAGCTTGCTTAAAATTACTGATGTTTTTAATCGTACCCGTCATTCGTAGTGCATTGTCATCTTCATCACGTTCTACAATTTTGGCTCTGTCTAAAATCCATACCCATTCATTATTCTTACCCTTGACACGATAGGCGGCTTCAAAATGATCGGTCTCACCGTAAAAATGTTTGTTTAATGCTTCACGAACGCGTTCTTGATCCATTGGGTGAATGTTGCTCTCTTCCCCTTCACTGCCAGAACGCTGTCCATCTTGAGGGAACTCGAGAGAGCCCCAAATATTTGAGCGGTAGATTTGGCCGGTTTCTATGTCCCAGTCCCACATCTCATCGCCACTGCCCCAAAGCGACAACTTTAGCCGCTCTTCGCTCTTAGCTATTTGGATTTGAATTTCTCGGCGACGTAATATTGTTTTCACAATTAATATTGATACGAACAAACAGCATAGAAAATAGATAAACTTGGCTGTCGTCGAGAGCCACCAAGGGGGGGTAATCTCAATATCTAACTTACGAACCTCTCCATGTTTTCCAGTAACAGGGTCGATAGCATAGATTGAAAACTGATAATCACCAGGAGATAAATTGGTGTAGGTAGCAGAATTAGTACCCTTTGAGTGGATAACGGTTTCTGAAAGTCCTTTCATTTGATAAACATAGTCAATGTCACTAAATGAAACTCCTGGGCTGTTAAATTTAAAAGTGAAAGGGTAGTCAGAATATTTTAATGTAATTGAATCCGTCTGTGAAAATTGACTGTTGAGTACGCTATTACCAGATTTCTCTGGGATGTTAAATATTAAAAGCTCTTTTAAATTAACAGAGGGAGCTTTGGTATTTTCTATGTAGTGCTCCAGCTTTATGGGTGATAGTATACTTATTCCTGACGTACCTCCTATTAAGACCCTACCAAAGTTTGAGTATGTTGCATTAGCATTATATTCAAGTTGAGAACCTAGATCTTTATTGAAGGTTGTTATTTGTTTGCTTTTTGTGTCTTTCATTATTACTTCATCAATAGATGATGCAATAATAAATGAATCTGACTTTACTATTGAAAATATGGGTTTATTATTCTTGTAGATTGTTTCAATAATGTCATTATCTATGTTGTACTTGTTTAGTGATGTGCTTGTTCCAAAATATAGGTAGTCATTTTCAATAAGAAGGCTTATAACAAACTGGTCAGTGTAAATTGGCGTTACAATATTGTCGCTATATTTGAATGCGCCACCTTGAGTGGCTATAAATAGTTCGTTTTTATAAATTGCAATGTCAAATATTGGATTTCCTGCGTCAATTATTTTTCTTGTTATAGTTTTACTCTTAGTATTGTATATAACCAAGTCGCCATTGGATGCTCCTGCGAGCACATTGTTGTTATTAGTGTTTATCGTCAGCGCAAAAAGAGAGTCATTGATGATTTTTTTAATTTTATTATTCAGTAAGTCAATCGTGTCAAGTCCATTTGCACTAGCAACATAGAGTGAATCACCTTGCAGGGCCAATGATTTAGGACCAAGTATACCCGTTTTATATTCGTTAGTTTTGACAAGGTTTTTATTATAAATGTTAATATTATCAGTATCTAAACTTACTATAACTGAGTCGTCTTTACCTTGGATTATTGACCAAACATTGCCTAGTTTGTTTAATGATGGTTGAATTAGGTTACTGCTGTCATCAATGACCATAAAACCTTTGTTTTGGTCAGACACAAAGGTTTTTGTAAGCCCTCGGTAGATTGTAGGTGTTTTAAATGGTTGGCTTGAAATATTTAGACTACCAATAGTCTTAGGATTTGATAGGTTATTAAGGTTGACTAGTATTTTATCTTTCAATCCAATGGTATTGTTTTTGCTTTTAATAACGCTAACATATTCAATGTTGCTGATTTTATTTAAAGTTTCATTTCCTTCATAGACTCCATTTTTACTAAATAAAATCAGCTTTCCATTTGATATTGATATTTCAGTTACATCCTCTGCAATTGCTTCTTCTGTATTCGATATTCTAAATATTTTTCCATTGTAATTTCTTACATATATGTTCTTGTCAATATTTAGTGTTTGTTTAACTCCACCAAAAGTTCCAGCATAAGATTTAATTAATTCAAGTCCAGCTTGCTTTGAACCTTCTTGAGTTACATAAACAGAGTTCTCTGTTCCAATTAGTATCTGTTTCTCACTCTGTGAGATAGACCAGACCGCTTGGTCATGAATGAAGTTATCTGATTCAAGAGAGTTAATTCGATCTTTATCTCGATCATAAACAGCGAGACCTTTATCTGTGCCTATGTACATAACGCCTTCTTCACTGATAAATAGGCTGCGAATAAATGCACTGGGTAACTCGTTCTCTGCTGAGGGAAAGTAATGACGAAACTCTTTACCATCATAACGGTTAAGGCCGTTAACGGTACCTATCCAGATGTAGCCATCTGCATCTTCAACAATCGATGTGACATTGCTTTGTGATAAACCGTCAGGCACACCTAAAGAAATTGAATTGAGCGTTAACGCAACAGCAGTATTCGCCATGACAATGGAAAAGAGAAGGGAAATCGCTATTTTTAAAAGGATTCTAGGCATATGTTTGTTTGATTATCAGCCAATTCTGTCAGACAACTATTTGTTGTCTCCACTTTTCCAGAAAGTGACTGCATTGTCAAAGCTTTGGTTGGTAAATGTAGCGAGCAATCATTCTTACACTCCATTTTTATATATTTATTACGCTTTATATTGGCCGCAATGTAGTTGATTGTATCGCTGAGCTTCTCTCGCTTGGCAATATAAACTTTTTGGTGCGTTTATATAAAATTGTCCCTAAAAATCTATTTCAGTAATAAGAACTAATATATCAATATTCTCTTGAGTGAAGTGGTTAATAATCAAACTGATTAGCTCCTTGTTTGAAAGCTCGCAGATCTGTGATCATCTTCGTTGACTCTAGAGGCGTTTGTTCTAAATGCGAGTCTCCGCTGCTAAACAGCACTAAACGATCGCAGTGTTTAGAACGCATTTTTTGCATGATGAACTTTATTAGATCTGCTCGAGTAAGCAGTTTTATCTGCTCGGCAACGCATTCTCTTTGGTTAAATTTGTAGTCTTTATTGCCAATGCTTGACCAATAACGTTGGCTACGTACTTTCAGACTTGAGTCTTTCACCAAAACTTGATTGATGAGGCCATGCTTAGTTGACTCCCATTGCTCGCTAGTTATCTGTAAAACTGCATAAGCAAAGTCTGCAATAAACTCATCTATTGCTTCTAGTAGTAACTTAGGCCCACAAGTGGGGGATTGTATATAGAAAATAATACCGGGATAACGGTTTAATGGAAGATACCCCGTACCGACCATGTAGCCTAACTGTCTCTGGGTACGCAGTTCATGAAAGAAGCTCGAAGACATGGTGTGATTTAGCAAGCTAAATAACGCCATGGTTTCAGGGGTTGCAACATCTGATTGGTAGTAAACAATAATGCTGCTATCAGGATGAGAGGCGGGGATCTCACGTAACAGAGTTCCTTTATCGGAAAGGTCGATAAGCTCACGAGATGACTCCTTACTTGGCGTCGTCACTAGTGATAATATTTTTTCCAAGCGCACGCCAAGCGTCTTAGCTTCACTTTTGAGCCAATCACCATAAACGAGCCCTTCTAAGTGAATTTTCTCATAGAAGCTTTTAACGTGAGAATGCAGATCATCTAAGGTAATGTCTTCAAGTATTTCAGCCATTCTCGACGGTTCAAAACTACGTTTTTGCAGGGTTACCGTTAGGCTGGTAAACAATTGCGAGATAGGTTTCGCTTGAGAGTGATTATACCAGGAACGCAAAATTTGACGTTTAATCAGATCAAAACGGCTTTGGGTGAAGTTACGCTCTCTCGCCTTTGCAATAACGAGTTCTAGCAACACTTCTTGTTTACCTGTAAAACCAGTGAGATGCAGGGTGATACCACCTTGGTGAGGATAAATGTTGTAACTGAGACCTGCAACTTCAGCTTGGTAGGTATATTCGGTTAAATAGTCGAGCAGCATCTCAACATATAGACGGGTTAATGCCGCGTGTCTTGGTGACGCAGCGGCTTGTGCTGAGTCGAGAGATAGGTACAAATGCCCTTTAGGCACATTAAATTCATCATCTTTGCGGTGCCAGATGCGATAGCCCGCTTGTTTCGCTACAACCGTGGGAACCTTGGAAATACTTTTATCTGGTCGCGCAATACACTCTTTATTGATAAAAAGGTTTTTCGGTGGCAAACATAGCTCACTTCTGATCGTGGGGTTTGACCAACGAGCAATATCATCACTTGGAATGGCTTTTATTTGATATGGAGAATGATACCAAGCGGCATTTTTATTGGTATCTAGCTCTGCTGCAATTAGTTGGAGCCGCATGTTTCGTGGTGTCATTAGTGCCAACAGCTGTTCAGTTTCCTCCAACCTAAGGCCGTCCATGCGGTAATCACCGTAAATAATATCCTTAACATCATAATGATGCATATTGATACTCAAGTGACTGGCTAAATCAAGAGAGTTAACTTGCTCCTGATATTGAAACGCGATTTTAAGTAAAGCCGCTCTCTCATCGTATCGCCATGCTTGTAATCCTTGTGTACGGATGAGCGCGATATATTCAAATGTTGACTCAATAACGGTATGTAAATTGGCAAGACCAAGATCTGTAAGCTGAATGCTGATATTGAAGTCTTTAAAGTTGTAACCGTTGACACCTCCCCCTGCTGAGAGATTATTGGCAAGCCCTAGATCCTTTAAGTAGGACAGCAGGCTTCCTTTGCCTTCATAGCCGAGTAAATGACTGATAAAGGTTAGCGGTTTGTGCTGATAAAATTGCTCAATAGCGGGTAGTGCAAAGGTTATTGCAACCCGTTTTTGCTCTTTCAGCGGTAAAATATTGATCTGAGCCTGTAATTGCTCAGGTAAATAGATTGGAACATCAGGGTAGTCATCAATAGGGGAGTGGTCGCTAATATCACAAAAGTATTGCTTAGCGAGTGACTCGAGTTCAGCTAATTTTTGGGGGGCAACTAAACATAAGGTCATGGCACTGGCGCAGTATTTGGCTTGATAGAAGTCGAGAAGTTCTTGCCTTAACTCACTTTCTTCGCCGGCTAATGTCTTGAGATTACCGACTGAAAATTTTGAGAAAGGATGTTCAGGGTTAACCGTTTCTTTTTGGACTTGGTAGACTCGGCGAATGTCATCTTTTAGCTTCATGCTAAATTCTGATTCAATGGCGTGTCGCTCTCGATCTACCAGTTCAATATTAAATAGCGGCGCGATAAAGAACTGGCTGAACCTATCGAGAGATGCTTCAAATTGCTGCGCGTTAATACTGTAGAAAAAATTAGTATGCTCGGTTCCCGTCCAAGCATTATTTGTGCCGCCATGTCGATTAATAAAAGCTGAGTATTCACCTGAATCTGGATATTTTTCCGTGCCGAGAAACAGCATGTGCTCAAGAAAGTGCGCCATGCCTGGGCGTGCTAAGGGATCGTCAAAGTGACCAACTGCCACAGCCATAGATGCCGCTGCTTGAGAGGCGTCTTGATCTTCAACCAGTAGCACAGATAAGCCATTTTTAAGGGTTAAATAGCGGTATTGTCTGTGGTCATTTGGACTGGTGGTTATCTGTTTAGCTTGGGACAAGGCATGACTCCGGTATCTGGAAGAGCAAGTGAGTAACTTAGCTGCTTCTATGCCTAAATATAAGGCATAATCAATAAACGTAACTATTTGAGTAAAAGCGAGTTAATTCAACTTATAAGTTAACTTGCCATCATTTTGGACTATCTTCAAATACAAGTGTTGTAAACCTCAAAATAAAGTGGTTTTTGGCTAAAAATTGTCACTTAGCTGAGCCCAGTGTCACAGTCGTATAGAAAACATTCTAGTTGCTAGCGATCTATTCGACTAATTAATAACTAAATAACGGTATGTTGGCAGTTGGATTCGGACTACAATTAAAAAAATAACAATAAAGAATTCGGAGTAGCCAAGCAGTATGCAGCTATTTTTAATGCGTCACGGTGAAGCGGGTTATCACGCTCATTCTGATAGAGAGCGCACACTAACCGATATAGGGCGTCATCACACAGCACTGATGAGCAATTGGTTAGGGCTTACTATCAAAGAGTTTGATTTAGTATTAGTCAGTCCCTACTTACGAGCGCAGCAAAGCTGGCAAGAAGTCAGTAAGCATTTTCCTGAACCGTATAAATGGGTCACATTAGATGAGCTTGTACCGTCGGGAGATCCTGACCAAGTCGCTGATATCGTGCTTGCTTACGCCGAGCAGTACAATGCGAAGAATGTATTAGTGTTAGCTCACATGCCATTACTTGGTTATTTGGTCAGTGAGTTGGTCGCAGGTGTAGAGCCACCATTGTTTGCCACTTCTGGTGTAACACTAATTGAGCGAATTGGTGAAAAAAATCATTTAGTCTGGCAGCATGCACCGCACTCTATTAGCTAGCAACCAACAGGGTTAGTAATTAGCTTTTAGAGGCTGTGGCTTGTAATGAATAGCGACGTGAACTGAAAAAGCTGGCTGTAGCATCATATACCCAAACGACTTGAACATGCCCATTTCAGAGGTCTTGCGCGAGTTCAATTCTAGGCGTATTAGCGTAGGAATGGTAACTCCCTTTTAAGCTAGTGCAACAACGAAGTGGGCTTGCGCAAAGCCTTCTTCGATGGGTTTTAATGCACTTTCTGCTGCGTTATTGATCTTGCTAAGGCAACAACCATTAACTGCAATCAACGCCTTGCTTAAAGCGCATTAAATTCCCACTGAACCCTGCATCTTCAGGTGGCTTGGGTATATAATGCCGAAATTTAAAAAAGTGAGTCATTCTAGTGTATATAGAAGGCTCACTTTTTTATTGTCTGATGGTATTTTATTAATGGTCGACTTAGCGGCGATATGGCTGGTCACCAATATCAATCAACAGCAATAATGCGGCATCGCCGCCCCATTCTTTAGTGGCCTGATGAAATGCCTTTACATGAGGGTGCTGGGCCAACCAAATAGGAATGTTCTGTTTTAAAATCC
The DNA here is from genome assembly GCF_052977045.1 of Shewanella sp. 125m-7. Classification (NCBI taxonomy): domain Bacteria; kingdom Pseudomonadati; phylum Pseudomonadota; class Gammaproteobacteria; order Alteromonadales; family Shewanellaceae; genus Shewanella; species Shewanella sp. 125m-7. The sequence goes on along the minus strand of NZ_JBRILQ010000071.1, from coordinate 6,230 downwards.
CTGTGCCATGTCCATGCATAATGCAGCAGCAATGGCTTTGCTGTTTGATGCAAGCTTGGATTAATGCGGCAAGTTCAAGTTTAGCCTCTGTTTGACGCATACCGTGCACATCTAATAGTAGATCGGGCATGTAGTCACCACGCCGTAAGCGTTTGACTTCATGACTATCCACATCATCTCTTGCCCACTTCATCGGCCCGTCTACGGGTAAAAGAGGCTGATAGGTGTCAGAGAAATAGCTATCTGCATGCAGTTGCTGTTCTTTCTCTTCAATGATTTTTCGGTCTTTGGGAGCCGTCGTGAAATGGCGTTTATTTTGCTGAAAAGGTTTCATTCCCTTTGTCAGCTCAGCAAAAAGAGCCAAATCATCGTTATCTTTGCTTTTATTCATCTCTCTATTTTATTGAATCCGATGCCATATGAATAGAGTTCAGTTACAATGAGTCGGAATTAAAAAGTTGGAGTGAATTTTGGATAAGATTTTTGTTGATGAAGCGGTTACAGAATTACGCACTATTGGCGATATGCTACGTTGGGGTGTCAGTCGTTTTAATGATGCAAATATTTATTATGGTCATGGCACCGACAACGCGTGGGATGAAGCTGTCGCGTTAGTGTTTCATGCATTGCATTTGCCGGAAGAAATTGGTCATCAAGTTATTCACTCAAATTTAACTATCAGTGAAAAGCATAAGATTGTTGAGCTTATCATTCGCCGTGTAAAAGAGCGTTTGCCTGTTCCCTATCTAACCAATAAAGCCCGTTTTGCGGGTTTAGAGTTCTATGTCGATGAACGTGTGTTGGTTCCACGCTCTCCGATTGCTGAATTGATTGCAAATCGCTTTAGTCCTTGGCTATATAACAAGCCCGTTAACCGAGTCTTAGATCTGTGTACAGGCAGTGCATGTATTGCGATTGCTTGTGCGTACGAATTTGAAGATGCGGAAGTTGATGCGCTAGACATCAGTGTTGACGCGTTAGACGTTGCGCAAATCAACATTGAGACGCTTGAGGTGATGAATAGGGTCTTCCCAATGGAGTCTGATCTATTCTCTGCGATTCCCAAAGGGCCACATTACGATTTAATCGTATCGAACCCACCTTATGTCGATGCAGAAGATATCGGCGATATGCCTGATGAGTATCATCATGAGCCAGAAATTGGTTTAGCATCAGGTCGCGATGGCTTAGATCTGACTAAGCGTATACTTGCCAATGCAGCGGATTACCTAACAGAAGACGGTTTGCTAGTGGTAGAAGTCGGTAACTCAATGGTGCATTTGAGTGAGCAATTCCCTGATGTGCCATTTACTTGGGTTAGCTTTGAAAATGGCGGCGACGGTGTGTTTGTGCTAACTCGTGACCAGCTAGTTGAAAATGAATCACTTTTCGCGATCTATAAAGATAGTGAATAATAGCTTCTAGCCGCGAGTATGCTCGCGGCTTTATACCAATCTGTACTCCTACTTAACAAGGTTGGTATTGATGATGCATTTACCGATAAAGCGTGGGTAAATAAGAATTAGAATAAAGAGATAGAGGGCTAAAAGCGCATGTCGGGAAACAGTATTGGTCAAAACTTCGTAGTAACAACATTCGGTGAAAGTCACGGTGTCGCTATTGGCTGCATCATTGATGGCTGCCCTCCAGGCGTTGAGCTGACAGAAGCGGATATGCAGCACGACTTAGACAGACGCCGTCCAGGTACTTCTCGCTATACCACCGCTCGTCGCGAGCCCGATGAAGTCCGTATTCTTTCTGGTGTATTTGAAGGCGAAACAACAGGCACCTCTATAGGCTTGTTGATTGAAAATACCGATCAGCGCAGTAAAGATTACTCTAACATTAAAGACTTGTTCCGTCCGGGGCATGCAGATTACACCTACCAACAAAAGTATGGTCAGCGCGATTACCGCGGTGGTGGACGCTCCTCTGCACGTGAAACTGCGATGCGTGTTGCTGCAGGGGCTGTGGCTAAGAAATATTTAAAACAAGTTCATGGCGTTGAGATCCATGCGTATCTATCACAGCTTGGGCCAATCTCGGCTGAGACCGTCGATTTTGCGCAAATAGAGCAAAATGCCTTTTTCTTTCCTGATGCATCAAAGTTAGATTCATTAGACGAATACATGCGCGAGCTTAAAAAGAGCGGTGACTCAATTGGCGCAAAAGTGTCAGTCGTAGCAACGGGTGTACCAGTTGGATTAGGTGAGCCAGTATTTGACCGTCTTGACGCCGATATTGCCCATGCCTTAATGGGGATTAACGCGGTAAAAGGGGTTGAAATCGGCGATGGTTTTGAGGTGGTTAACCAAAAAGGCTCGGAGCATCGAGATTTGATGTCACCTGAAGGGTTTGCATCAAACCATGCTGGTGGGATTTTAGGTGGCATTTCATCAGGCCAGCCAATAGTCGCTCATATCGCCATGAAACCAACATCAAGCATCAGTGTGCCGGGTGAAAGCATGACCGCTCAAGGTGAAGTTGCTGAAGTGATTACCAAAGGACGTCACGATCCATGTGTCGGTATTCGTGCTGTACCGATTGCAGAAGCGATGCTCGCGATTGTGTTGATGGATCACCTATTACGTCACCGCGCGCAAAATATGGATGTGAATAGCAGTACCCCTATTATCGGAATGCGTTAATGTTTCAACCTAAAAGCACAGAGCAGCAGTTACGCTGGCTCTGTGCATGTTATTTCTTTTTCTTTTCTATTCTTGGCATCATGGTGCCATATCTTGGCGTTTTTTTTGATAGCCGTGGTTTCGACGCCCAAGAGATAGGCTTCTTACTCGCAATTTTAATGGGAACGCGGATCATCGCGCCGAACTTATGGGCCATTGTCGCCGATAAAACCGGTATGCGATCCGAGCTGATTAAAATAGGTGCCGGCGCCGCAGCATTAAGTTATCTCACTTTTTTTTATGACGGCGGACTGGCCTATTTGGCGATTAGTTTGGCGGTCTATACCTTCTTTTGGAATGCCATTCTTGCACAGCTGGAGGTTATCACCCTTGAAACATTAGGTGATGATGCCAATAGATACGGTGCGATTAGAAGTTGGGGCAGTGTCGGCTATATCGTGCTGGTGGTCAGTGGCGGTTTTGCTATTGGCCATTGGGGGCCACAAATTTTACCTTATATCGGCATGACGTTATTTATCGGCATGTTAATCAGTGCGTTGCCATTACCCTCTAATCGAGCCGTTGTCGATAAAACTCAAAAGCGTAAACCTTTAGTGTTCGATAAAGCCTTAATCTGGTTTTTAGTGTCGGCTATGCTGCTGCAGATGAGTGCAGGACCATTTTATGGTTTCTTTGTGCTATATCTGAAACAGGCGGGATATTCAGAGTCCGCGGCCGGGATTTTTGTTGCACTTGGGGTCGTGGCTGAAATTGTCATGTTTATGTACGCGCCGAAATTACTGGGTCGCTTTGGCGTGCGGTTATTATTGATTGTTAGTATTGGTTTAACGGTGGTGCGCTGGTTACTGCTGGCTTATGGTGTTGAGAACATCTTGTATCTGAGTATTAGTCAGCTATTACATGCCTTTACCTTTGGTTTAACCCATGCGGCATCTATTCAGTTTGTCCATAAACACTTTGACGTTAGTCGACGAAGCCAAGGTCAGGCGCTTTATGCGAGCTTAAGCTTTGGGGTCGGTGGGGCACTAGGTACTTGGCTTTGCGGTATTATCTGGGGTGATGGCTCAGGCGCGGGGTTGACTTGGATCTTTGCAGCAGGCTGCGCATTTTTATCAATGCTAGCGGTGTTGTTTATTCCTAAGGGGCAGGGCAGTACAGCTTAACTATCTAATATTAGGTGCTAGGTGCTAGGTGCTAGGTGCTAGGTGCTAAGTGCTAGGTGCTAAGTGCTAAGTGCTAAGTGCTAAGTGCTAGGTATTAGGTGTAAGGCCTCAGACTGATAAATTGTCAGGGTAAGTATAAATGTCAAAAATGGAGTGTTGATTGTGGGGAAGTTTCGTCTCGGTTTAATTATTAATCCACTTGCTGGTCTTGGAGGTAGTGTCGCCCTCAAAGGCAGTGATGGTGTGGCATCAGAGGCGATAGCTAAAGGGGCGGTACCTAAGGCACATCTTAGAATGCAGCAAGCCCTTGCCGTCATCGAACCTTATAAAGCACGTATAGAGGTAATAACAGCCTCAGGTGATATGGGCGAGACATTAGCCAAACAGATGGGCTTTACTACGCGGGTGGTCTATCAAGCACCGAGCGAAACTGGCGCTCAAGATACGCAGAAGGTGGTCAGCGAGCTGCTGAATGAAAATTTAGATTTGCTACTTTTTGCAGGTGGTGATGGCACCGCCCGTGATGTGTATGCCATTGCCGACGACAATATTCCCGTTCTAGGTGTGCCCGCAGGTGTTAAAATTCATTCTGGCGTATACGGCATCACACCTCATGCATCAGGCATTGTCGTGAAAATGCTGCTAGATGGCGATTTAGTCAGCTTAATGAGCGCAGATGTCATGGATATCGACGAAGCCGCCTTTAGAGCTGGCGTGGTTCGTGCGCGCCGATTTGGCGAAATGCTAGTGCCGGCAGAACCTAGATACGTGCAAGCGGTTAAAATGGGTGGCAAAGAGAGCGATGAGCTGGTGCTTGCCGATCTCGCCGCAGAAGCGATTGAGCAGATGGAAGATAATCTTTGCATCATGGGCTCGGGTAGCACCGTTGCCGCCGTAATGAGCGAGCTAGGGCTTGATAATACCTTGCTAGGCGTCGATATCATTCAGCATCAGGATTTAGTGGCCAGTGATTTATCTGCCATAGAACTGCTACAGCTCACTGAAAATAAAGCGCTTAAGTTGTTCATTACGCTTATTGGTGGGCAAGGGCACATATTAGGGCGTGGCAACCAGCAACTCAGCCCTGAACTGATAAGGCGTGTAGGAAAACACAATATTGTTATCTTAGCGACAAAAACAAAGCTAAAAGCACTTGAAGGCAGGCCATTAATTGTGGATAGTGGCGACCCTGAATTAGATAAAGCGCTTACGGGGTATTATAAAGTGATTACTGGTTATCACGATTACGTGATGTATCAGGTCGCAAACCCTGATTTAGCCGGATAAACAATACCCATCAGTTTGGCCGTTATCGCATCGATTAAATGATATTTGGTAACTGATGTGCAGCGACTGCTGTAAATTTTAAATGAACGTTTTGACTAGATGCCGAAAGTGTCGACAGCTAGTCTACAATAAAATATGCGGAGCCCTCGATGATTGAGAAGTACGAGCAAACACTACAAGACTGGATTGAGCGCATTGTTGCCGAAGGTGATGATGACGCGCTATTTGCAAGTGGCTATTTACAAGGTCATTTTGCAGTTGTGTTGTCACAACTAGAAGTTGAAAGTAACCAAGATATGAGTGCCCTCGAGGTTAAAATGTCTGAGTGTTTGGCATTAGCAAGAGAAGAGTTAGGTGACACTGATTATGCACTAGTGAGTGATGCTTGGATTCAGCTTAGCGCAAAACTTGCAGCGTAATCCCTTAGCCCAATCCGATAAGCTTATGGTATTGGGCTTTACGCGGTAAATATTGAAGAGTGATAGAGTTTAAGCGTTATGAGTAAGACTAGTTTTGTTGCCATTGGCCTTGTAAACCCTAAGAGCCCGACCAATGTCGGTGGCATTATGCGTGCTGTAGGTTGTTATTGCGCTGATGCAGTATTTTATACCGGCAAACGTTATGAGCTTGCCGCCAGTAATGGCAGCGCTCAATACAATACCGATACTAAGCGTGCGAGTAGCTCAATTCCACTGAGTAAAGTTGAATCTTTATTAGACGCTATCGATCCAGACGTGAAAGTCGTGTGTGTAGACCTTGTTGAGGGGGCAATTCCTTTACCTGAGTTTGAGCACCCTGAAAAAGCGATGTATATCTTTGGCCCAGAAGATGGCACCATCAGCCAGCAGGTTATTAACAGTGCCGACGCTGTTGTGTACGTGCCAACAGTCGGTTGCATGAATTTAGCCGCGTCTGTAAACGTGTTACTTTACGATCGTTTAGCAAAGTCAGCCTCTATTGCTAGCGATGATTTAATTCGTACCAGCCGTGACACCAATAACCGCGTTCGGGTTAAACGCTAATCTCGACGACTCAATGTTAAAGCCACTTTATAGAGTAATGCTATTCGGATAAGCACTACTGTTTATATTTAAGTGGGTAGCGGCTGGGTATATAGAGCACTGAACGTGGA